>CAXTTB010000110.1:0-9258 GCA_964246905.1 uncultured Acetobacteraceae bacterium
CGATGAAACTGTCGATCAGCACCGAGACCCCCATACCAGGCGTGAGCGAGCGCACCGGCGCCGCCAACCCGCCGGCCAGGCCCGCAAGCCCGCCGCCCAGGGCGAACACCAGGGCGAACAGCGCGCGGGTGTTGATCCCCAGCGCCGACACCATGCGCGGGTTGTGCGCGGCGGCGGTGATCGTCTTGCCCAGCCGCGTGGCCCCGAGGCCGAGCGCCAGCACGGCGGCGATCAGCAGCGCGATGCCGATCAGCACCAGGTAGAACGGCGGAAGGATGCCGCCGGCGATCACCAGGGGCGGCACCTGGAAGGCGGCAGGCATCCCCATGGCGAGGAAGTCCGCCCCCCAGGCGATCTTCACCAGGTCATCGCAGATCAGCACCACCGCGTAGCACACCAGCAACTGCAGCAGCACGTCCCCGCCATAGACCCGGCTGATCAGCGCGCGCTCGAACAGCACGGCGAACACCGCCATGGCCACGCCGGCCGCGACGACGGCGAGCGCGTAGCTGCCGGACAGCTCGGCCGCGGTGTAGGCGACGTAGCCGCCCAGCATGTAGAAGGTGCCGTGCGCGAAGTTGACGACCTTGAGCACGCCGAAGATCAGGGTCAGCCCCGCCGCCACCAGGAACAGCAGCAGGCCCGCGATCAGCCCGCTGGTCGCCTGCGTGACCACGCAGCCGGAGCTGAGGAGGCATTCGCCGAGGGCGTCGAGGTCCATGGCGCGCGGCTCAGGCGAACTTCATCTGCTTCTTCCAGTCCGCTTCCAGCTCGATGATCTCGCCCCAGTTGCCGGGCACGATGTCGGCGATGTAGGGCAGTTGCGGCACCGTCCTGCCCCAGCCGATGGCGTAGCCGGTGATCGTGTGGTCGTCCCGCATCGTGACCGTGCCCGTCTCGCCGAACGGGCAGTCGATGACGAGGCCGGTCATCGCCTCCGCCAGCGCCTTGCTGTCCAGGCTGCCGGCCTTCTTGGCGGCGGCTTCGAGGAACATCCAGCCGGCGGCGTTCTGCCAGGACCAGTTGGTCGGGTATTGGCTGAACCGCTTGCGGTAGCCCTCGCCCCATTCCTTGTTGGCGGGCAGGCCAGGGAAGTTCTCCAGGTAGCGCGAGCCGCCCTGCATGCCCGTGGGCAGGGTCTTCACCGCCGTCAGCACGGGGTAGTCGCCGAGGTTCTGGTTGAACATCACCATGGCGCCGAACAGCGCATAGACGTTGCCCTGGTTGATGAAGCTGGACAGGTCGCCGGCGTATTGCAGCGAATAGAGCGCCTGCGGCTTGGATTGCAGCAGCTTGGTGATGACCTCGGTGAAATCGGGCGTCCCGAGCTTCGGCCAGGCCTGGGTCACGACCTCGACGTCCGGCTTGAACTTCTTGAACAGCTCGAAGAACTGCGCCGTGGTGTCGCGGCCGTAGGCGTAGTCGGGCGCGCAGGTGGCCCACCGCGTGAACTTCCTCTCGTTGGCCACCGACGCCGAGTAGCGGGCGCCGACGATGCCGTCGTGGATGCCCTGCCGGGCACAGCGGAACGCCGTGGCGACGCGCAGCTTGGGGTCGGCGGTGAGCGCGGACGTCTCGCTCGCGGTGTGGATGCAAAGCACGCCGAGGTCCCGCACCACCTCCTGCACGGCGAAGGCGCCCGAAGACGCCTCGGCATCGATCAGGATCTCGCAGCCGCCGCTGTTGACCAGCTCGCGCGCCACCCGGGCGGCTTCCTGCGGCTGGCCCTTGGAGTCACGGACGACCAGCTCGATCCTGCGCCCGGCCAGGCCGCCGCTGGCGTTGATGCGCTCGACCTCGATCTGTGCGGCGTTCCCCTGCGAGGTGCCGAGCATCGCGATCGGCCCGGACAGGATCGACTGCATACCGACCCGCACCGTGCCGGACTTCGGCGTGTCCTGCGCCCGCAGGATGCGCGGCGTGGCCAATGCCGCGGTGGCCGCCAGCATCACGCCGCGCCGGCCCACTCCGTTGTTCTTGCCCGTCATCCCGCATCTCCCTTCGGCATCGTGGCCGTTCTTGTTTTGGACGCTCCCCTCTGGCGGGGGCTAGGCTGGCACGCCATGCATTCCGCACCGCCGCACGCCGCTATGCAAGCCCGGCGGCGCGAGCGGGGCGGCCGTCACGGCTCAGGCAGCCTCGGACAACGTCTCCATCGGTCGCCCACGGATCATGTCCGCGGCCTTCTCGGCGATCATCAGCACCGTGGCATAGGTGTTGGCGGACGGCATACTGGGCATGATCGAGGCGTCCACCACGCGCAGGCCCTGCAGCCCGTGCACGCGGAGCTGGTCGTCAACGACGGCGGAAGGGTCGGTCGCCGGTCCCATGCGCGCGGTGCCGATCAGGTGGTAGGTGGTGGAGCCGTTGGCGTAGGCGAAGGCCAGCAGGTCCTCGTCGGACTCCACGTCGAGGCCGGGCAGCACCTCGCGGTCCACGAAGGGGGCCAGTTGCGGGCTGTGCAGCAGGCGGCGGATCAGCCTGATGCCGCCCAGCGTGACCCGGCGGTCGTTCGCGTCCGACAGGTAGTTCGGCTGGATCACCGGATCGACGAACACGTCGGCGGACCGGGCGCGCACGTGGCCCGTGCTCTGCGGGCGGTGCGCCCAGGCGCCGGCGGTCATGCCCGGGAAATCGTCGAGGATATAGACCTTGCCCTGCTGGTAGGAGCCGGGCGTGAACACGCATTGCAGGTCGGGCACGTCGAGGCCCGCGAAGGACTGCCAGAACAAGTGGACGTGCGACGGCGCAGTGGCGAGGATGCTCGGCCGCCCGGCCGCCCAGCGCGCCACCTGCGCCACCAGCCGTGGGCCGCGGGCCAGCTCGTTCAGGGTCGTGGTGCCGGGCTTGGCCCGCATCACCAGGCGGACCGCGTAGTGGTCGCGGAAGTTCTCGCCCACGCCGGGCAGCTCGTGACGCACGGGCACGCCGATCTCGCCCAGCAGCCCGGCCGGGCCGATGCCCGAGACCTGGAGCAGCCGCGCCGTGTTGGCGGTGCCGGCGCTGACCACCACCTCCCGCCGCGCCCGCACGATACGCTCCGTCCCGCCGCGTTGGTGCAGGTAGCGGACGCCCACGGCCCGGCGTCCGTCCAAGATGATGCCCGAGGCGCGCGCCTGCGTCCGCACCTCGAGGTTGGGACGCGAGCGGACCGGCTTCAGGAAGGCGCGCGCGGCGCTGACCCGGCGGCCGCCGCGGATGACGCGCTGGAAATAGCCGACCCCGGCTTGGTCGCCGCTGTTGTAGTCGGGGTTGCGCGGGATGCCCGCCGCCACGCAGCCGGCGATGAAGGCCTCGGACACCGGGTGGATCCAGTCCATGTCGGTGACAGGCACGCCTCCCTCCCGGCCGCGCACGGCGTCGTCGCCGAAGCCGATCCGCCGCTCGGTCCGGCGGTAGTACGGCAGCACGTCGGCATAGCCCCAGCCGCGGTTGCCGCGCTGCGCCCAGGCATCGAGGTCGTTCGGTTGCCCGCGGTTATAGACCATGCCGTTGACCGAGCTGGACCCGCCCAGCGTGCGCCCCTGGGTGGTGGAAATCGGGCGTCCGCCGGTGCGCTCGGTCGGCTCGGTCTTGAACTGCCAGGTGCAGGACGGGTCGAACAGCGTCTTGGTGAAGCCGGCGGGAACGTGGATCCAGGGATTCCAGTCGGGCGGCCCGGCTTCCAGCACGCAAACGGTGGCGCCGCCGCCCTCCGTCAGCCGGTTGGCCAGCAGGGAACCGGCCGACCCGCCGCCAACGATCACGTAGTCGAACGTATCGACCATATCCGCGGCCATTGCTCCTCCCTTTGCGGAGCCGCCATGGGCAACCCAGCAGCTTTTCTCATTCCACTATAGCAGATACAGCCGGCCTTGCAACACCGGCCGCGGCGTTATGGTAGCATGGGGCGGAGAATGGAAAAGGAGTGCCGAACGCTGTGACGCAAAGGGGTTCCAGGAAGCAAGCGCCCCAAACGGACATCGATGATCCGCCAAAGGAGACGCATCCCGTCAACAAGGGCGTAGGCCCGGCCGTTCGCCGCCTTCGCCGGCGCGGCGGCTTGACGCTCGAGCAGCTTGCCGGATCGTCGGGCGTGAGCCGGGCAATGCTGTCGAGCGTGGAGCGAGGCGACAAGAACCCGACCTTGCCCGTCCTCGCCAAGATCGCCGCCGGCCTGGGAGTGACGATGTCCGAACTCATGGGTGAGCAGGCGCCTTGGGTCGTCGCGTCGGTGACGACCCGGCGCAACCGGCTTGTTTACCATGACGGTCAGACCGGCATCGAGCGGCACCTTCTGTCGCCGACCCACCTCGCCACGGGCATGGAGGTCGTCGAGCACATCCTCCCTGGCGGACAGTCGTTCGAGGGCGTGCCGCATGGGGGAATACGGACCAGCAAATGCGTCGTGGTCAGCGAGGGGCAGTTGACGCTGGAGTTGGGGAACGTCGTGTACACGCTGGAGGCTGCCGACAGCGTCACCTTCGAGGTGGCGGGCGAGTACCGCTTCAGGAACAAGCTCGCCCACCTTTGCCGCTACTACATTTTCATGGTCCATCAGCGGGTGCAGTCTTAGCCTGCATCCGGTCCGCCCTGGGCGGCCACGAAAGCGTCATCCCAGAGAAGAATTCTGCCATAGCGGAAATTTTGCTTCAAAAGCCAGCGGCAGCCGTGCAAGATCGCGTCGCGACGGCACACGAGGGTTGCGAAGCCCTTTGCTGACACGGGGCACGCAACGACCTCGGTGCACGCGGCAGGCACGGCAGGGAGGACGCCATGGAAGACTTTCTGATGCGCATCGGCGATAGCTGGCAGGCAGCATCGTCCGAGGAGTGGATCGAGTCGGAAAACCCCTACATCGGTCGGCCATGGGCGCGCGTGCCGCGCGGCACGGCCCAGGACGCCGAAGCCGCCGTGGTCGCGGCGCACGAGGCGTTCAGCAACGGCCCTTGGAGCCGCATGACCCCGGCCGACCGCGGCCTGCTGCTCTACAAGCTCGCCGAATGCATGGCCGCCGACGCTGAATACCTCGCCGACCTCGAGGTTCGCGACACGGGCAAGCTGAAGGCCGAGATGCTGGGCAACCTGCGCTATCTGCCGCGCTGGTACCAGTACTACGGCGGGCTCGCGGACAAGATCGAGGGGTCGGTGACGCCGATCGACAAGCCCGGGATGCTCCATTACGTCGTCTATGAGCCGCTCGGCGTCGTGACCTGCATCGTGCCATGGAACTCGCCGCTGCTGCTGACCACGATGAAGCTGGCAGCCGCCCTCGCGGCCGGCAACACCGTGGTCATCAAGCCGTCGGAGTTCGCATCGACGTCGCTGATCGCCTTCGCCCGGCTGTTCGAGAAGGCGGGCTTCCCGCCCGGCGTGGTCAACGTGGTGACCGGCTACGGCAAGGAGGTGGGAGAGGTCCTGACCACCCATCCCCTGGTCAAGCGGATCGCCTTCACGGGCGGCGACGCCGGCGGCAAGGCCGTGGCGGCCGCGGCGGCTCAATCCTTCAAGCGCGTCTCGCTGGAGCTCGGCGGCAAGTCGCCCAACATCGTCTTCGCCGACGCCAACCAGGCCGCGGCGGTCAAGGGCGTGGTGTCCGGCATCTTCGCGGCCACCGGGCAAACCTGCATGGCGGGGTCCCGCCTCCTGGTCCATTCCTCCATCCACGACGAGCTCGTGGCCAAGCTCGTCGAGTTCGTCTCCGCCGCACGCCTCGGCGACCCGACCGAGGCCGACACGAACATGGGGCCGGTGTCGAACCGTCCGCAGCTCGAGCGGGTCATGAGGTACATCGAGGTCGCCCGTGGCGAAGGCGCCGAATGCGTGACCGGCGGCCGCCGCGGATCGGGCGAAGCCTGCGGCGAGGGCCTGTTCGTGGAGCCGACGATCTTCACCGGGGTCAAGAACTCGATGCGGGTCGCCCGCGAGGAGGTGTTCGGCCCGGTCCTGGCGGTGATCCGCTTCGACACGGACGACGAGGCGGTCGAGATCGCCAACGACACGCCGTACGGATTGGCCGCGGCGCTCTGGACCACCAGCATCGAGCGCGCGGTCAAGCTGCCGAAGCGCCTGCAGGCCGGAACGGTGTGGGTCAACGCCTACCGGGTGGTGAGCTACCTCGCGCCGTTCGGCGGCGTGAAAGGCTCCGGCATGGGGCGCGAGAACGGTATCGAAGCCATCAAGGAATACTTGGAGGCGAAGAGCGTCTTCATCAACGGCAATCCGGACGTGCCCAACCCGTTCGTCATGGGATGAAGCCTGGCGGCGGGGACGACAGCCTCGTTGCCTGGTCGTGACGACTGCCAATAAGGGGGGAAGGCATGGATAATCATGGGCAAGGTCCAGGCATGGATCTGGCAGCCGGCTTCAAGGCTGCGATGCGCCGCCTTGTCAACCGTGACGATCGTCACCGCCCGAAACGGCGAGCAACGGCATGGCATGGCGGCGACGGCCGTAACGTCCCTGACGACGTCGCCGCCATCGTTGCCGGTGTGCGTCAACCAGTCGGCCAGCATCCATGATCCGGTCGGCGCCGACGGTCGCTTCTGCATCAATCCTTTGGCCTGCGATCATCACCATCTGGTCCTGGTCTTCAGCGGCAAGACGATGGGCGAGGAACGGTTCGCCTCGGGAGACTGGGTGGCCGACGGGACCGGCATCCCGTGCCTGGCGGATGCCCAGGCGAACATGTTCTGCACGGTTGTCCAGCACATGCCGTTCAGCAGCCATTCCATCTTCATCGGAACCGTTGACAAGGTGCTGCTGTTCGGTGCCCCTTCGCCTCTCCTGTGCCAGGAAAGAGCACTGTTCAGAACGGCCGCGATGCAGAACTGATGAGTAATGTCACTTTACTGTTAAGAGCTTGAAAATGGCGGCAATAAGTCCGCTGGCTCGAACAACGCAAGGAGGAGACAATGAGCAATCTTGATGCCTACCGTGCCGCTGGCAATCCCCTGTTCAACGACAACAAGCTCAAGCTCGGGATTTTCGGCCCGAACTGTTCGAATGCTTGTGCGATCACCATGGCCGAAACCAGCTTCGAGCCGACCTTCGAGAAGAACCTTGAGATCGCGGACATGCTGGAGGGGGCGGGATTCGAGTGCATGGTGCCCATCGCGCGCTGGCGCGGCTTCGGCGGCCCGTCGAACTTCAACGGCAACTGCATGGAAACCTATACATGGGCCTCGGCGCTGGCGGCGCGCACGAAGAACATCTTCCTGTTCGCGACATCCCATGTCCCCACGCTGCACCCGATCGTCGCGGCCAAGATGGCGACGACCATCGACCATATCTCGAGAGGCCGCTTCGGCCTGAACATGGTCTGCGGCTGGTTCACTCCTGAGATGGAGATGTTCGGCGTCAAGATGATGGAGCACGACAACCGCTACGAATACGCGACGGAGTGGGTCGAGGTGCTCGAGAAGCTCTGGCGGGAGGAGTGGTCCGACTACAAAGGCGAGTTCTTCGCCATCAACCAGGGCTTCTCCGACCCCAAGCCGTATCAGAAACCTCGGCCGGTGCTCATCAGCGCGGGATCATCGACCAAGGGCCGCGAATTCGCCGCCCGGTTCTGCGACATCAACTTCTCGGTTGTTGAGAACATCGAGAAGGGAAGCAAGTGGGTCGAAACCATGAAGAGCCTGGCCTGGGAGCGATACAAGCGCGAGATCGGCACCTTCACCTATTCATATGCCGTCGTACGTGACACGGAGAAGGAGGCGCGCGACTATTTCGACTACTACGTTCACGAGAAAGGGGACTGGGAGGCTTGCGACAACATCTGCAAGGTGTTCGGTGTCGAGAGCGGCAGCTACTCCCAGGAGTATTTCGACAAGTTCCGCGAGAACTTCATTGCGGGATGGGGCGGCTATCCTTTGGTCGGCACGCCCGAGCAGGTCACGGACAAGCTCGTCGAGCTGTCGAAGACCGGCATCGACGGCACCCTGATCTCCATGGTCGATTACAACCAGGAGCTTCCCTATTGGAACGCGAATGTCATGCCCCTCCTTGAACAAGCCGGGCTGCGCAAGCCGATGGTCCAGACTGCCGTCGCGGCCTGACTTGAACGATCAAGGACGAAAGGAAAGGCTGCCGTATCGCCGTCCTGCACGACCCACGTGATTGCTCGCGTTCGTAACGGTCCCTGGCTCTGCGTCATGCATGTCCTTTGCTGGAGGCATGGCTCAGGGGCGCCCCGCTACGACCTCGATGTCAGTCAAGGTGAGATCGTCGCTCTCCGCGAGGGCGGTGGCCCCACCTGTTCGGACAGGTTGGCGGCGGAGATGATACCTGTGGCGCTTTGCTCTGACTTTTCCCCGTCATTGCGAGCCGCCTTTGCGGCGTGGCAATCCAGGGCCGCCAGCAGGGTCCTTGCAGTCTTGGATTGCCGCGCCGCAAACGCGGCTTGCAACGACGGGTCGCAACGACGGGGAAAAGTCAGGGCAAAGGGCCGTTGGTATGACCTGAATGCCGGCATCGGTCAGCGCCGGGGCGAAAGCCAGGCTGGTGGACTGGCTGCCCTGGCCGGAGTCGAGGACCCCGGGCTTGCCATGCCGGGCGAGCGCCTCCTCCAGCGCGTCGGTGCAGAATGCCACGTCCCGTGTCGGCTTCGCCGACATCCCTCCGGGGGATCGCTGCGCGATGGCGTTGCCCAGCCGCCAGGACAGCACCCGGCCGCTGTGCCAGTCCATGATCGCCTGCACCTGGTGCTGCAGGCCGCCATGGGCTGGACCAACAGCCATCTCTACGAGATCCGGGCCCGGGACGTCGGCTGGGGCCGACCGGACCCCGACTTCGGCGACGGGCCGCTCGACGCCAAGAAGGCCCGCCTCGTGGACGTGCTCGAAGACGTCGGCACGAAAACGCTCAAGTACCTCTACGACTTCGGCGACGGCTGGGAGCACACGGTCAAGGTCGAGCGCATCGCCGACGCGGTGCCCGGCACGGCCTGCCCGGCTCTGCTCGACGCTGCCGGGCGCTGCCCGCCCGAGGACGTTGGCGGTCCCTGGGGCTACGCCGAGTTCCTGGACGCCATCGCCGACCCGGCGCACGAGAACCATGCCGAGATGAAGGAATGGGCCGGCGAGCCGTTCGATCCCAAGGCCGCCAACTTCGAGACGCTGGCCGACGATGTCGCGGCACTCGCCAAGGCGTGGGCGCGCAAACCACCCGCCCGGCGTAAGCAACCCACCTGAACCGCGGCCCTCGCCGGACGGATACGAATCTAATAACCTCGCGCCGTGTCAAACAGGTTCGGCAACGCCTCCCCATCGCGGTACG
>CAXTTB010000111.1:0-3310 GCA_964246905.1 uncultured Acetobacteraceae bacterium
CAGCCCAGCACGGCATGGCACGGCCTGCACGCGGGGGCTGCCATACCGGCCGCCGCTGTCCTCGTGCGCCCGCCGTATGTCGTCGAGCAACATGCGGTCCTCGCCCGCGCGCCTGCCTTCGGGCGCGCGAAGATCGAAATGGACTTTTTTAGATGTCCCGCTCCATGCGCAGCCGGTCGCACTCCCGCCGCAGCCGCGCGATCTCAGACAGATGCTCCGCATCTGGCTCGGCCGTCTGGTCGGCCGTGGGAACCGGCGGCAGCTTGGACATGGAAGGCGTCGGGACATGGAAGGCGCCGGCGGCCGTGCCGCCTCGACCTTGCCCCCGCTCGCCCCATACTGCCGCACCCACCGGCACAGCAGCGTCGGGTGCAGGCCCACCTCGGCCGCGACCGCCGTCGCGGTCCGGCCGCTGCTGGCCACCAGGTCCACGACCTGGCGCTGGTAATCCTCCGTATAGGAGCGCGGCTTCGAACCCATCGCCTGCTGATCCATCAAGCACCTCCTGCCCAAACCTTGCCTCTGGGTGTCCACGGAACCAAGGGAGGATCAGGCTCGGATGTCAGGGTTCGCGCAGCCAGGTCTGGCTGCGCCCCAGCAGGCTGATGCCGATGTAGCCGCGCAGCACCAGCTTGCGCCCGCCATCGTCCAGCCGGGCCGAGGACTTGTAAACGGACCCCGATTCGGGATCGATCAGCGTCCCGCCGTCCCACGTGTCGCCGTCACGCTTCAGGCCGCGGATGATGTTCAGGCCGATCAGCGGCTTGTCTTTGCGGTCGTCCGCGCAGGCGGTGCAGTTCAGGCCCGCGCGGGCAGGGTCGAACACCTTCTCGATGTTGCCGTACAAGACGCCGCCCTGCTCGTAGATGCGAACGACGCCCGAGGGCTTGCCGGTCTTGTCGTCCACCGTCCGCCACCGCCCGACCGGGCTGGACAGGTCTTGCGCCGATGCCGCGGTCAGCCCCGCCGGGGCGCACAACGCCAGGATGACCAGGAAAACCCGCATCGTGCCTCCAGGGCCTGATCGCTTCGTGTCGGAGAGGCGGTCAGGCCCTTGCATCTTGATGAAGGACGCGGAGCCTCGCTTCAGGTCGGAGGCAACCTGAAGCGATACCGCCCCAATGCCCGCGCCGCGGCCGTGCCCGCGGTTGACGGCGCTTTCGGCAGGCAGGCTCTGCGCCTCGCGTGCGAGGCTGCGGACGGTCATCCGCGCTCGCGTGCCTTCGCGGATAAGCCGTGCGACACAGAAGCCGGCGATGCGCCCCGATCCACTGGTCACCAGCACACGTTCAGACTCGGCCATGATGATCCTCCCTGGCTGCGCGCAGAGTCGGGCATATTGACCCGCGCATATGAAACATCGCGTTTCAGTTGCGGTCCGATCAGCCGCGTACGCCGGTGAACGGGGCGTTGCCGAACATGCCGAGCTTCACCTGCCCAGTCATCGCATCGCCCTCGACAGTGCCGGAGAACTCGAGCGTGAGCGGCATCGGGCTGGTGATGTCCGTGTTCCAGGACACCACGTCGCCGGCGAGCTTGGCCTGCTTGAGGTCGGACGTCCCCTCCGCTCCCGAAATCGTCCCTGACAGCCGTTCCCCGTCGAGCGCCAGGGTCAGCACCGATCTCTCTTCGCCCATCGGGGTTTGCACAGAGAGGGTCCACGTTCCATCGACCGGCATAGTCGTCTCCTTCGTTGCTGCTGCGGCGACCCGGTTGACGGGCCGCCCGTTCGGGGGGCGATGGTGTTGCGGGCGGCGCAGGCATTGCAGGTTGCGACGCCGTGCGCGGCGGCTCCGAGGGGTCAGGACGTCCCGCGGACCGAAGTGAACAAGGCCACAATCAAGTTCACGCCCACGTCGTAGAGCAACCACGCGGCGCCGAGGTAGTGGCTTGCCGGGTTGTCTCCGTACAGCACCGGAAACCAAGTCAACGCGACGCCGCCGCATAGCATCGCCACCGCGGACATGAACGCGACGCCTGGGACCAACTGATCCCGGTGGAGCGCTCCAAGGCGTTTGGCCATCGAGACCAGGACTGGGGCAAGGGGCACGCTCAGCACGAACAGCACGATGCCTGCCCAGCTCCCGAACAGGCCGACCGGGATGCCGTACCGGATGAACAGCGCCCCGGTGAACCAGAGCAGGATGCCGAGGCCTGCCAGGCTGACAGCTTGGCCACGGCGGAGCCTGCCTGTCGAGGCCGCTGCAACGGCAGATGAACCCTGCATTGCCGAATGGGCTGGCGTTGGCGGCATCGCGACCTCCTATGTGATGATGACGACATGTTGCCGGAACGTGGCGGTTGACACGAAATCCGGCGAGTATCCGCGAGGACTGCCGGCGTGGTGTGTTGGGTCGCAATGCCGATCATTGTCCTCCGCGAAGGCAATTCATTCTTGATCCGATCCATCAAGCGCCAGGACCAAGCACCTCGTGGTCTCGCCGACGACGCCGCGGCTGGCTTGGTCGGAGACCCTTTTTGGATCGCGCGGATGCTGAGCGGATCGCACCCGGCACCTACGAACTCAGCGCGTGGATGTCGGCAGGCTCAAGGACAGCCTTCGGTGCCCCTCGGCAAGCGACGGCGATCATGGCCCGCCCAACGCCGTCGGTGGTCAAGACGACGCCCGGCATGAGCAGCCGCAGCGGCGTCAGCAGCGGACCGATCACGGCGTAAGTCAGCCGGTACGAGCGCGTCTTCGAGCGGATGCCGTCCAGCGGCTGAATGACCCCGGGGCGAAACAGGTAAACCGCCTTGAAGGGCAGACGCTGCAAGGCGTTCTCGGTGCGGCCCTTGACCCTGGCCCACATGGACCGGCCCTGCCCTGTGCTGTCGGTTCCAACACCGGAAACGTAGATGAAGGTCATGCCGGCATTGAGCTGCGCCAGCAAGCCCGCCACGCTCAGCGTCAGGTCGTAGGTGATCCGGGTGTAGCCCGCCTCGTCCATGCCAGACGACGATGTCCCGAGACAGAAGAAGCAGGCATCGTATCCGGAGAGGTCGGCGTCCAGGCCGCCGAGATCGAACAGGTCCGCCCGCACCATCCCAAGCATCTTGGGATGCGTGCGGCCAGGCGCGGTCCGGCCGATCGCCAGCACCTGCGACACCTGCAGGTCATTGAGGCAGGCATCGAGCGCGCCTTGGCCCACCATCCCAGTCGCGCCGAAGATGATCACCTTCATGTGCAGCACTCGTGCATGGCGGCAGCGACCCGGTTAGCCCGGGATGCCGATGAAGGGGGCGCCGAACATGCCGGGCGTCACCTGCCCGGCCATCCCGCCGCCCTCGACCGTGCCAGGGACCCCGAGCG
>CAXTTB010000111.1:3410-9161 GCA_964246905.1 uncultured Acetobacteraceae bacterium
CCAGGGACCCCGAGCGTGCCAGGAAACTCGAGCGTGAGCGGCATCGCTGTCTCCTTCATGTTGCCGTCAATTGGCCGCAGGGCGCCGCAGCAGCCCAAGCCGGACCAGGCTTTCGGCGGTCGCGACGATGGCGTCCTCGTTCGAACGGGGCGCCCAGCCGAGAACGCGCCTGGCTTTCGCATTGGTGGCGCTCTTCCGCTTGCCGAGGTCAGGCAGGACCTGCTTGACGGCCGAGTCGAACACGGCGGACAGGCGGAGCACCCAGTCCGGGATCTCCCGGGTCGGCACGCGCCGCCCGGCCTCGCCCATGCGTGACTTCAGAACGCGCGCGAGGTCACGCGCCATGATGAACTCGCCGGCCACGGCGAGGAAGCGCTGCCCGTTCGCGGCGGGGTCGGTCATTGCGCGGATGTGAAGGTCAACGACGTCCCGCACATCGACCGCTCCGAAGCTTAGTTTCGGGCAGCCCGGCACGTTGCCGTCCATCAACCGCCTGATCAGGACGACCGACGTGGAGAAGTCGGAACCGAGCAACGGACCGAAGATGACGGTGGGGTTCACGACGGCAAGCTCCAGCCCGTCCCCTTCCTTTGCGATGAAATCCCAAGCTGCGCGCTCGGCCACCGTCTTGGACTTCGTGTAGGGCAGCAGCTTCGGGTCATCGAGGTTGGTCCAATCGGCCTCGTCGAAGGGCTTCGACTGCTGCTTGTGGCCATAGCCGACCGCTGCGAAGGACGACGTCAGCACGACACGCTTGACCCGGGCGTCCCTGGCGGCACGCAGCACCCGGAGGGCGCCGTCGCGCGCAGGCCGGATCAGCTCATCCTCGTCCTTCGGCACGGCTTGCGGGAATGGGGACGCCACGTGCAGCACGTAGTCGCAACCGGCCACGGCTTGCGGCCAGCCTGCATCGCTCTCAAGGTCGGCGGCGAAGAACGTCAGCCGGTCGGCGGGGCCTTCGTAGCCGCCTTGCTTGAGCATGGCGCGCACGTCGCCCTCGCGCTTGAGGCTGCGCACCGTCGTGCGCACCTCATGGCCGTTGGCCAGGAGCTGCAGGATGCTGTGGCTGCCGACGAAACCGGAGCCGCCGGTCACCAGCACCGTGCTCAAGACCGCCTGCCCGCGAGCATGTCCAAAGACCTTCCGTTCGAGAACTTCAGCATGGTTGATGTCCCTCCCTTAAACGATCCGTTGGGTGCGCGCCTTCGTCCGGCAGGGCTTCGGCGGCGACCTTGCGCAGCTCGGCCTTGGCGACCTTGTCCAGGGTCGCGCGCGGCAGGCTTGCCACGACGCGGACCTCGTGCGGCTGCTTGAACGACGCCAGTTCAGACACGCAGGCTGCCGTGACGCGCATGGCCAGCTCCGGATCGGCCGGCCGTGCCGCGATCACGAACGCGACCGGAACCTCGTCGAGCATGGGATGGCGGCGGCCGACGACGGCGACTTCGGACACGCCGGCGACCTCCCGGATCACGCGCTCGATCTCGGAAGCGGCGACGTTCTCGCCGCCGACCTTCAGCATGTCCTTGTCGCGGTCGGCAAAATAAAGGAACCCGTCCTCGCCCAAGCGCACGCGGTCGCCGGTGATGAACAGGCCGTCCGGCGTGAAGGCCGCAGCGGTCGCCTCCGGGTCGCCGTCATACCCGACGAACAAGGACACGCCGCGACGGCCGCGGACATAGAGGCTGCCGGTCTCGCCAGGCAGGACCGGGCGCATGCCGGCGTCGAGCACCATGATCCCGTAGGCAGGCGACGGGCGGCCCATCGACATGGGCGCGTCAGGCAGATGCGGCGAGCCGACGGTGCCATGCGTCACCGTCTCCGTCATTCCCCACCAGCCGACGCCCTTGACGCCGAAGAGCCGGTCCGAGGGCGGCTGGCAAACCGGGCCGCCGAAGCAGCGGTAGGCGTGCGCCTCGGGGACGGGGTGCCCGGCCAGGGCCCGCGCGCAGAACGGCACCATGGAGACCCACGTGCATCCATGGCGCAGCGACACGGGCCAGAACCGGGACGCGGAGAACCGTGGCTGCAGCACCACGCTGGCGCCGGCCCAGAGCGAGGCGGCCACCGAGTAGATCTGGGCATTGGTGTGGAAGAGCGGGAGGAACACGAGATGCACGTCCTTTGGGCCGAGGCCCTCGTGCATGGCGGAGACCTGCCCGCCCCAGAGGAAGTTCGCGTGCGACCAAAGCACGGCCTTCGGCCGGGCCGTGGTGCCCGAGGTGTACTGGATGCCGAACGGCGCCGCCGGGTCGTGCGGCCGGCCCGGCAGGAGTTCGGGATCGCCATCGACGGACGCAAAGGCTTCGAAACCGGCAGCGGCGTCGGCGGCCTCGCCGCCGCTGGTCTTGCTCGCTGGGCGCCGCCGCCGTCCGTCTTGCTGACGGCGACCCACGCCAGGTCCGGCGCGGCCGCCGACAGCAGCGCGGCGAAGCAGGGTTGCGTGACCGCTCCCACCACGCCGCTCTGGCGCACGCAGTAGGCGAGTTCGTCTTGGGTGGAGCAGGAGTTCGTGGTGACCGAGACCACCCCCGCATAGGCGCAGCCCAGCCAGGCGACCATGAACTCCGGACAGTTGCCGGAATGGATCAGCAGCCGCTGGCCCGGCCGGACGCCGCGCGCATGAAGCCCACCGGCGAAACGGCGGACCGCGTTCCGGAACTCGGCGTAGGACCAGGTGCGCCCCGGCGCGTCGAACGGCTGCCAGATCAGGAAGGGGTGGGAGCCGCGGAGCGCCGCCTGCGCGTCGATCAGCGTGCGGACGTCGCGGCCTTCGAAGCCGCTCAGCGGCTCGGGTCCCTGGCCGGACGGCAGCCCGCTCATCCCGGCGCCTGCGCCATCGGCAGCGCAGCCCGGAAGGCGTCGAGCAGCGCGTGCGGCGAGCCTGTGCCAAAGACGTAACGGTCGGGGCGCACCAGGACGGCCTCGGCGCCGCGCGTCGCGAGCCAGGCCGCGAGCCTCGCGCGGAACGGAGCCAGCAGCGGGTCGTCGAGCGGCACGGACGTGACCGCTGCCGGCGCCTCGGCCCGCGCGGACCCATCCACCGCGCCGATCAGCCACGCGCCTTGCCCGAGCACGTCGTCCAGCCGCACGGCCTCCCCCGTACCGGCCCAGGGCTGTGGGAACAGCTCGCCGGCACCCGGGCTGCCCGCCAAGATGCAGCCGCCGCCGAGCACGGGGGGGCGGAGCGGCGGGATCACCGAGCCGCCCCGGGCGCGGGCGGCCAGCATGGCGGCGTCGCGTTGGGCGGCTGCCGCCGGGTCCAACGTGCAGACGACGCGGCCCATGCCGATGGCGAAGTCAATGTAGGCGCGGACGTGCGGCGACCGCTCCGGCTGGTACGTGCCCAGCAGGTCGTCCGCGACACCCCGCTTCAGCACAGCCTCAAGCTTCCAGGCCAGGTTGGCAGCGTCCCGCAAACCCGAGCACATGCCTTGGCCGGCGAACGGGGGCATCTGGTGCGCCGCGTCGCCGGCGAGGAGCACGCGGCCCTCGCGCCAGGACCGCGCGACCAGGGCGTGGAAGCGATAGACCGCCTTGCGGTCGATCTTCACGTCGGCGCCCAAGTCCCAGGGAGCGAGCAGGGCCTGGATGAAGCCGTCGTCCAGCACCTGCCCGGGCGTTTCGCCCGGCAGCAACATGAACTCCCAGCGATGCCGGCCGGCGCTCATCAGCACGCAGGTGGTCGGACGCCCGGGATCGCAGATCTGCAGGTTGATTTCCGGGACCGCCGCGGGATCGGGCACCAGGGCGTCGATGACCAGCCAGGGTTCGTCGAAGCCGTAATCGTCGAGCCCGATCCCAAGGCTTTCGCGCACGCGGCTGGACGCTCCGTCGCAGCCGACCAGGTACCGCGCCCGGACCGTTGACGGTCCGGCCAGGCCCGACAGCCCGGCAGTGACCCCGCCGGCGTCCTGCGCCAGCGTTTGCATCGCAGTGCCCAGCCGCAGTTCGGCAAGCTCGCTCCGCGCCAGCTTTGCCCGCAGCGCGCGCTCGATGCCCGGCTGGTGGATCATGTATCCCGTCGCCCACCCGGAGGGCGACCCGGCGGCATCGGGATCGAAACGCAGCAGCACCGACCCGTCCGCCGCGCGGAACTCGTAGGGCGGCGCCGGGCGTATCGAACCGGCGATCCCGTCCAGCACCTGCAACTGCTGGAACAGCCGCATGATCTCGTGGTCGAAATGCGCCGCCCGGGGCAGCGGATAAACCTCCATGCTGGGTTCGACGGCGATCACCTTGACGCCCATCCCGACGAGAAGCAGCGCCAAGGCGACGCCCGTCGGGCCAAGCCCGGAGATCAGGACGTCGCAATCGATCAGGACGTCTCGATCAGTCAGGACGTCGCGATCGCAATCCTCGTGCCTCCCGCTCATGCTTCCGGCCCGCAGGGGTTCTCGTGGGCGCCGAGGAAGGCGGGCGGCCCCAAGCGGAGGCAACGGGCAAAGGGCCTTGGACCGGCAGCCCTCATGGAGAAGGCATCCTCGCCGCTTCCAAGTGCCACCGACATGCCGAATCCTTCCGGGATGCTCCGCGGGAGCGCGAGATCCGGCGCTGCGAGACTGGCATCGGCGACGTCGCGAACCTTGATCCCGTCCACTTCCGTTCCTTTCGAGCGTCGCCTCAAGGGGAAGCCACATGCGGGCGCCTCCGCTCGACGATAGCTGCTGTCGCGCGGTGGGCCCTCACACCCATTTCCTTATTTGCACTTATTGGTCACTTCAGGCAAGTGATTTCTGCAACGGGGCCGGCGTGTGATAGGCATGACCGGCAGAGCAGCGTGATCGTCCGGCCCGCCTGCGCGCGCATGGACGGTCATCATGGAGTCTTGATGGAGCCAATGCCGTGGGCGAGAGATGACGAACGTAGGCAGGCAGGGGGGATTAGGCAGGCAGGGGGGCTTAGGCAAGCAGGGAAACGCAGGCAACCAGGGGGACGTGGCCGAGCGGGCAGGCAAGGCGGTTGCGCCCTCGCTTGCGCCCGCAAACGTGGGGGGCAAGGGACCGGCGGCGTCGCCTCGCCGGCGCACCAAGACGCGCGAAGCGCTGCTGTCGGCAGGGCGCGGGTTGATGGCCGCGCGGTCACGGGACGGGTTCACTGTTGACGATATCGTCCAAACTGCCGGTGTCGCCAAGGGGTCGTTCTACAATCACTTCCCGGACAAGGAATCGCTGGCCGACGAGGTTTGGCGGACGATCCGGGCCAAGGAGGAAAGCGAGATCGACGCCGCCAACGAAGCGGTCCAGGAGCCAGCCGTCAGGATCGCGCGTGCCATGACCGTCTATGCACGGTTCGCCCTGACCTCGCCGGACGAGGCACGGATCATAACCTTGGGGCAGGTGGACGCTCTGTCGATCGAGTCGTCGGCGAATGCCGGCCTGGTTCGGGACATCGCCGAAGGGCTTCGGAGCGGTAAGCTGGTTGTGCCGTCAATCGAAGCCGCGGCATTGCTGGTGATCGGGCAGACGGCTGTGCTGATGTCGCGCCTGCAGACTGTGAACGGGCGTGCCGCCGCCGCCTGGCTTGCCCAGCAATGCGTCGCGTTGACGCTGCTCGGGCTTGGGCTTGAACATAGGACGGCACATTTCGTCTCCACGCAGGCCATCGAGGACATCCTGCGCAGCGAGGAGCCAAGTCGCTCCATTGAGAACTGACGCCAGCGGCCTCCTGCATTGACCCCTCTCCGTCATTGCGAGGAGGGCAGCGACGCGGCGATCCAGGGCCGCCAGCAGGGTCCTTGCAGTCCTGGAT
>CAXTTB010000112.1:0-9131 GCA_964246905.1 uncultured Acetobacteraceae bacterium
GATGTTGCCGCCCATGCGGCCCAGGCCGACGATCCCGAGTTCCATGCTGTTCTCCCCCTACAGCGCCGCGTCCACGGCACGGGCCAGCCGCGCCAGCCCGGCGTCCACGTCCGCCCCCAAATGCACCCGCAGCGCTCGCCGCCCGCGCTCCGCCAGCACGTCGAAGTCGCCACGCGCCTGCGCCGCCTTCACCGTGCCGAAGCTGTACTTCTCGCCGGGCACGGCCACGTCCTTCGCGTCGTCCGCGGTGATCTGCAGCACCACGCCGCTGTTCGGCCCGCCCTTGTAGGCCTGGCCGGTCGAGTGCAGGAAGCGCGGCCCGAAGCCCACGCAGGTCGCCACGCGCTTCCGGTCACGGATGCGGGTGCGGAGCGCCTGCAGCGCCTCGATATGCGCGGCGTTGCGGTCGATGTAGGCCAGCAGCGCCACGTAGTCGCCGGCGCCGAGGCGGTCCAGGTGCGCCTTGACCACGGCGTCCAGGCTTTCCTGCCGCAACGCGTCCTGGTCGCGTGGGTCGGTGAACAGCTTGATCCCGTCGGACACCAGGAACGGCGCCTCGTCCGGCAGCTTGCCGGTCGCGGCGTAGGCGTCCGTCAGCTTCCGCGTCTCGATCTTGCTCGCCTCCACGTCCGGCTGGTCGAACGGGTTGATGCCGATGACCGATCCCGCGACGGCGGTGGCGAACTCCCACAGGAAGAACTGCTGCGCCACCTGCAACGTGCTGGACAGCGACAGGCGCACGACCGGCTGGCCGGCCTGCTCCAGCGCCGCCACCGCCGCGTCCTGCGCCGCGTCCGGTGCCGTGGCCAGGCGCAGGTAGGCGAACACGCGGTCCTCGCCGTAGGCGCCCGGCGCGCCCAGCGGCTCCAGGTCCACCGGCACGATGCCATGGCCCTGCTTGCCCGTGCTTTCCGCGAGCAACTGCTCCAGCCAGGCGCCCACGTCGTAGATGCCGGGGCTGGCGACCACCGTCACCTTGTCCCGCCCGGCCTTGGCCGCGGTGCCGAGGATGGCGCCCAACTGCACGCCGGGGTTCTCGTCCGGCGGCGTGCCCGCGGCGCAGCTCCGCTGCATCAGCGCGGCCGAGTACAGGAACTCCTTCAAATCGAGGCCCATCGCCGCCGCCGGCACCATGCCGAAGTTGGACAGCACGGAGTAGCGCCCGCCGATGGCCGGGTCGCCCATGAACACCCGGCGGAAGCCGTCGCCCTCCGCCACCTGCTGCATCTTCGAGCCGGGGTCGGTCACGGCGACGAAGTGCCGGCCCGCCTGGTCGCCCACCGCCTTCTGCATCGCGTCCCAGAAGTACGCCTTGAAGATGTTGGGTTCCAGCGTGCCGCCGGACTTGCTGCTGACGATGCACAGCGTCCGCTTGAGGTCCACCCGGGCGTGCAGCGCCGCGACCTGCGCCGGGTCGGTGCTGTCGAGCACCAGCAGCTCCGGGAAGCCCTCTTGCTTGCCGAACGTCTCGGCCAGCACCTCCGGCCCCAGGCTCGACCCGCCCATGCCGAGCAGCAGGACGTGCTGGAAGCCCTCCGCCTTGATCTCGTCCTGGAACGCCTGCAGCGCCGGCAGGTCCTTGTTGCGGTCCTCGACCACGCGCAGCCAGCCGAGCCACTTCGCCTCGTCCGCCCCGGTCCACAGCTTCGCGTCGTGCGCCCACAGGTCGCGCACCTTGCCGTGCTTGCGCCAGTCCTCCATCGTCGCCTTGACCTGGCCGGCCAGCGGCTCCGGCAGGCTGGCCTGCATGGCGCACAGCTTGTCGCCGAGCATGGCGGTGCGCTTCGCCGCGACGGAGCCGAGCAGCTTGTCCGCCGCGGCGGCGAACAGCTCCACCCCGTCCACAACCAGCTTCTGCGTGACGTCATCCAGGCCGAGCCTGTGCTGCTCCGCCGCCGCCATGATGGCGCGGGCGCCGTCGATGTCCTCGGTCAGGCTGGCGCGCGGGTGGCCGTGGTCGCGGAAGGCGTCCATGGTCGCCGGCGGGATAGTATCCACGGTGTCCGGGCCGATCAGCTCCTCGACGTACAGCACGTCGCTGTACGCCTTGTCCTTCACCCCGGTGCTGGCCCACAGCAGGCGCTGCGGCAGGGCGCCCGCCGCCGCCAGCTTCTGCCAGCGCGGCGATGCCACCATCTTGAGGTAGGTCTGGTAGGCCATCTTGGCGTTGGCGATGGCGACCTTGCCGCGCAGCCTGGCCAATGCGGACTCCCCGGCCTTCACCCGCTCGTCGATCTGCTTGTCGATCACCGCGTCGATGCGGCTGACGAAGAAGCTGGCGACGCTTGCGATGTTCGCGACGCTCTCGCCCCGTGCCGCCCGGTCCTCCAGCCCGGCGACGAACGCCTCCGCCACCGCCTCGTACGCCGCCTGCCCGAACAGCAGCGTCACGTTGATGTTCAGCCCGTCGCCGATCAGGGTGCGGATCGCCGCCACGCCCTTGTCGGTGCCGGGCACCTTGACCATCAGGTTCTCGCGCCCCACGGCCTTCCACAAGCGCCGGGCCTCCGCCACCGTCTCCTCGGTGTGGAGCGCCAGATAGGGCGACACCTCCAGGCTGACGTAGCCGTCCACCTTGCCGGTCGCCTCGTACACCGGGCGCATCACGTCGCAGGCCTGCTGGATGTCCTCTTCCGCCAGCGCCTCGTAGATGTCGAGCGCGTCGTGGTCGCCCCGCTCCGAAAGCTGCTTGAATCCGGCGTCGTAGTCGGTGCCCTCCCCCATCGCCTTCTGAAAGATGCTGGGGTTGGAGGTGACGCCCTTCAGCCCGTCCCGGTCGATCAGCTTTTTCAGGCTGCCGTCATGGATGAAGCTGCGCTGGATGAAGTCGAGCCACGGGCTTTGCCCGAAAGTTTCAAGCTGCTTGAGTGCGTTGACGGCGGTGGGCTGCTGGGTGTCCATAATCAGTTCCCCTTGCTGCGCTTCGCTTGGGCACGCGCGGCGTCCAGCACCTTTTCAGGCGTGAAGCCGAACTTCTTCAACAACTCGCCGGCGGGCGCGCTGGCGCCGAAGGTGTGCATCCCGATCACGGCGCCGCCCCAGCCCACGTAGCGGTCCCAGCCCAGCGTCGATCCCTGCTCCACCGCCACCCGGCCCACGACCGAGGGCGGCAGCACGCTTTCCCGGTACGCCGCGTCCTGGCTCTCGAACAGCTCCCAGCTTGGCATCGACACCACGCGGGAGCGGATGCCCTCCTGGGCCAGCGCCTCATGCGCGCCGATGCACAGCGACAGCTCGCTCCCGGTGCCGATCAGGATGACGTCCGGCGTGCCCTCATCTCTCGTGACCACGTAGGCCCCGCGGTCCAGCCCGGCGGCCGGCGCGTACTGGCCGCGGTCCAGCGTCGGCAGCGCCTGGCGGCTCAGGATCAGCGCGACCGGCTTGTCGTGCTGCTTGAGCGCGACGCGCCAGGCCTCGGCGACCTCGTTCGCGTCGGCGGGGCGGATCACCACCATGCCGGGCACGGCGCGCAGCGCGATGAGCTGCTCGATGGGCTGGTGCGTCGGCCCGTCCTCGCCCACGCCGATGCTGTCATGGGTGAAGATGTAGATGACCGGCAGCTCCATGATCGCGGCCAGCCGGATCGGCGGCTTCATGTAGTCGGAGAAGATCAGGAACCCCGAGCCGTAGGCGCGGATGCCGCTCAGCGCCAGACCGTTGCAGATCGACCCCATGGCGTGCTCGCGGATGCCGAAGTGCAGGTTGCGCCCGCCGTAGTTATCCGCCTCGAAGCTTCCCGCTCCCTGGAACGTCATGTTGGACTTGGTGGACGGCGCCAGGTCGGCAGCACCCCCCACCAGCCACGGCACATGCGGCCCGATGGCGTTCAGCACCTTCTGCGAGCTGTCGCGCGTCGCCAGGCCCTTGGCATCCGCGGGGAAGCTCGGGATGTCCGCGTCCCAGCCGTTCGGCAGATGGTGGTGGTCCATCATATCCAGCTCGGACGCGAGGTCCGGGTATTCGCCGCGGTAGCGGGCCAGCATGTCCATCCAGGCGGTGCAGAGCCGGCGGCCGCGTGCGCCCATGCCTTTCGCGAAGTGCTCGCGCACGCCGGGCGGCACCAGGAACTGCGCGTCCTCCGGCCAACCATAGCTGCGCTTGGCGGCACGGATTTCCTCATCGCCCAGCGGCTCGCCATGCGCTTCCCGGGTGCCCTGCTTCTTCGGCGCGCCGTAGCCGATGACGCTGTGCACGAGGATGAAGGTCGGGCGGTCCGTCACCCCTTCCGCATCCCGCAGCGCCTTCAAGGTCGCGCCCACGTCGTTGGCGTCATCCACATGCAGCACGTGCCAGCCATAGGCGGCGAAGCGGGCCGCCACGTCCTCGCTGAACGCCAGGCTGGTCGCACCCTCGATGGTGATGAGGTTGCTGTCGTAGATCCACACGAGGTTGGACAGCTTGAGGTGCGCGGCCGTGCTGGCCGCCTCCCCGCTCACGCCCTCCATCATGTCGCCGTCGCCGCACAGGGCATAGATGCGGTAGTCGTACAGCGGGAAGCCCGGCTTGTTGTAGCGGTTGGCGAACCAACGCTCCGCCATCGCCATGCCGACGCTGTTGGCGACGCCCTGGCCCAGCGGCCCCGTCGTCGTCTCGACGCCCGAGGTGTAGCTGTACTCCGGGTGGCCCGGCGTCACGCTGCTCAACTGCCGAAACTGCTTGATGTCGTCGAGCGACACGGCCTCCGCCTCGGTCGGGCCGTCCTCGTTGATCCGCCGGGTGCCCGAAAGGTGCAGCAGCGAGTAGAGCAGCATGGAGGCGTGGCCGACCGACAGCACGAAGCGGTCGCGGTTGGGCCAGGTCGGGTCCATGGGGTCGAAGCGCAGCACGTCCTGCCACAGCGTGTAGGCGACCGGCGCCAAGGCCATCGGGGTGCCGGGATGGCCCGACTTCGCCTTCTGCACCGCGTCCATCGACAGGGTGCGTATGGTGTCGATGCAAAGCTTGTCGATGCCGCCCTGCGCCGTCCCGGTTTGAGCGATTGTGTCGCCGTCTGCTGCCATGGGGTTGATTCCTAACGCTGAACTGTGGCGGGTAGGCCGTGCCGTGGACCATCGGGACGCCCAAGGTCCCGCTTGCGCGGGGCGGCGGAGGCGCCCAAGCCCGGCGCCGGGCGGATGCTTGCGGGTGGGATGATGCCCCCTCCGGAACTGAAAATAAAGCCGGCCGTGTCCCCGAAGCGACATTGGCCCGAGTCCGCGCCCGGGGCAACGTGCCCGCCCGGCTCGCGGTTGCGTGCGCCCGCCCACGCGGCGGCTGGCCTGGAACTTGCAAAACCCGGCGAAACTGCGAAGTCATGCCCGTGACCAAATCCGTCCACGTCATCACCCGGGAGGCGCTGCAGGGCGACGCCCTGCGCCGCATGGTGGCCGCCGGGGCGCCCGACATGCGTATCCTCACCGACGCGGAGCGCGCGGCGTCGCTCGCCGCGACCCTGGCCCAGCGTCCGCAGGAGTGCGGCGGCGACGGCGTGTGGCTGTTCGCCTACGGCTCGCTGATCTGGAACCCGGCGCTGCACTTCGACCAGCGCCGCCTCGCCCGCGTGCACGGCTGGCACCGCTCCTTCTGTCTTTCGACGCAGGCCGGGCGCGGCACGCCGGCGAACCCCGGGCTGGTGCTCGGCCTCGACCGCGGCGGCGCCTGCACGGGGGCGGCGTTCCATGTGCCGGAGGCGCTGATGGCGGACGAGCTGGCGCTGCTCTGGCGGCGGGAGATGCTGTCCGGCAGCTACCAGCCGCGCTGGGTGCGGGTGCGCGGCGCGGACCGGGCGCCGTTCGGCCACGCCATCGCCTTCACCATCCACCGCAGTTGCGAGCACTACGCCGGCGGCCTGGCGCGGGAGGACGTGGTGCGGCGCTTGGCCTCCGCCCGTGGCGCGCTGGGCAGCTCGGCCGACTACCTGTTCCGCACGCGGGACGGGCTTCGCTCGCTCGGCATCCATGACAAGGGGATCGAGGACCTGGCGGAGCGGGTGGAGCGGGCCTGCGCCCCCTCGACGCCGCACCGGGCCGTGGCCATCTAACGCCCATGTCAACGACCCTCGCCCGCCAGATCGCCGCAGCGCCGCCCGTCGCCTTCAAGCCGAAGAAGCAGGCGCCGAAGCCGCCGGGCAAGCCGCTCCGCGTCGTGTCGGAGTACCAGCCCGCCGGCGACCAGCCGACGGCGATCAGCGAGCTGACCGCCGGCATCCGGCAGAACGAGCGCGACCAGGTGCTGCTGGGCGTCACCGGGTCCGGCAAGACGTTCAGCATGGCCAAGGTGATCGAGGCGATCCAGCGCCCGACGCTGGTGCTGGCGCCCAACAAGACGCTGGCGGCGCAGCTCTACGCCGAGATGAAGGGTTTCTTCCCCGACAACGCCGTCGAGTACTTCGTCAGCTACTACGACTACTACCAGCCGGAGGCCTACGTCCCGCGCACCGACACGTACATCGAGAAGGACAGCCAGATCAACGAGGCCATCGACCGGATGCGCCACAGCGCCACGCAGGCGCTCTTGGAGCGCAACGACGTGGTGATCGTCGCCTCCGTGTCCTGCATCTACGGCATCGGCTCGGTCGAGACCTATGGCCGCATGGTGGTGAAGCTGGAGGCCGGCGGGCGGATCGACCGCGACACGCTGGCGCGCGCCCTGGTGGAGCTGCAGTACCGCCGCAACGACATGGCCTTCGCCCGCGGCAGCTTCCGCCTGCGCGGCGAGACCATCGACGTGTTCCCGAGCCACCTGGAGGACCGCGCCTGGCGCGTCACCCTGTTCGGCGACGAGGTGGAGAGCCTGCGGGAGTTCGACCCGCTGACCGGCGAGCTGACGGGGTCGATGGACCACGTGCACATCTACGCCAACAGCCACTACGTGACCCCGCGCCCGACGCTGGCGCAGGCGGTCAAGGACATCAAGGTCGAGTTGCAGGAGCGTCTCAAGCAGTTCACCGCGGAAGGCAAGCTGCTGGAAGCGGAGCGGCTGCAGCAGCGATGCACCTTCGACATCGAGATGATCGAGACGACGGGAAGCTGCAAGTCGATCGAGAACTACTCGCGCTACCTCTCCGGCCGCAAGCCGGGCGAGCCGCCGCCCACCTTGTTCGAGTACTTGCCGGAGAACGCGCTGCTGATCGTGGACGAGAGCCACGTGACGGTGCCGCAGATCGGCGGCATGTCGCGCGGCGACGCGGCGCGCAAGGGCATCCTGTCGGAGTTCGGCTTCCGCCTGCCGTCCTGCCTCGACAACCGCCCGCTGCGCTTCGAGGAATGGGACAGCTTCCGCCCGCAGACGGTGTTCGTCAGCGCGACGCCGGGTCCGTGGGAGATGGAGCGCACCGCCGGCGCCTTCGCCGAGCAGGTGATCCGCCCCACCGGCCTGATCGACCCGGTGACGGAGATCCGCCCGGTCGAGCGCCAGGTGGACGACCTGCTGGCGGAAGCCCGGGTGGTGATCGCCCGCGGCAGCCGCATCCTCGTCACCACGCTGACCAAGCGCATGGCGGAGGACCTGACGGAGTACCTGACGGAGAACGGCATCAAGGTGCGCTACCTGCATTCGGACGTGGACACGCTGGAGCGGATCGAGATCATCCGCGACCTGCGGCTCGGCGTGTTCGACGTGCTGGTGGGGATCAACCTGCTGCGGGAGGGGCTGGACATCCCGGAATGCGCGCTGGTGGCGATCCTGGACGCGGACAAGGAAGGGTTCCTGCGCAGCCAGACCTCGCTGACGCAGACCATCGGCCGGGCGGCGCGCAACGTGGACGGCCGGGTGATCCTGTATGCCGACGTGATGACCCGCAGCCTGCGCGCCGCCATCGAGGAAACGGAGCGGCGCCGGGCCAAGCAGCGCGCCTGGAACGAGGCGCACGGCATCACGCCGACCAGCGTGCGGAGCCAGATCGGCGAGGCGCTGCAATCGGTGTTCGAGCAGGACTATGTCACCGTCGCCCCGGTGAAGGACGCGGGGGTGACGGAGTTCGTCGGCAAGGACTTGAAGTCGTCCATCGCCGAGATGGAGAAGCGGATGCGTGCCGCCGCCGCGGACCTGGAGTTCGAGACCGCGGCCCGGCTGCGCGACGAGATCCGCCGGCTGGAGGCTCTGGACCTCGGCCTGCCGGCGCCGCCGGCGAGTGCCGCGGCGTTCGGGCGGAGCAAGAAGGACACGACGCCCGAGCCGTTGGGGCCTGGCGGGGGCGGATACGACCCGGCGAAGAAGAAGGCGGGGCGGCGGCGCGGACGGTAGGGCTTCGACGCCGCTGTCCCGAAGAGTACAGGCCTGGACAAGACGAGAGGGCCGTCCGGCCCCCTCGCTTCATCGTCCCGGCAGGGCGGCGGCCTTACGCGCCGGCCGGGTGGTCCTGCGTCTCCGGACGGCGGCGGCGTTCGGCCATGAACTCGTCGAACTCGGCCTTGTCCCGGGCCTGGCGCAGCCGCTCCAGGAACGCCTGGAACTCCCGCTGCTCCTCCTCGAGGCGGCGCATCGTCTCGGTCCGGTACTCGTCGAACGCCCGGTTGCCGCTGGACGACGCGCGTCCCGACCAGGGAGCACCGCTTGTCCAAGACGCGCCGGAGGACGGGCGCAGGTTGAACCACGTCCCAGGCATCTCCGCCCGCCAGGCCCGCAGCCGCCCGCTGCCGGCCAGGTAGGCCAGCACCGCCAGCCCAAGCGGCCACCCGGTGAGGAAGGCGAGCACCAGGAGCGACAGCCAGGCCGGCTTGCCCCATTCGTCCAATTTGGCTTGCAACACGGCGCACTCCATATTCTGTATGTGAGAGCTATTTACTCTGCCGCCGCGCGCCCGCATCACCCCCCTGCAACACGTTACCGTGTACCCGCATCTGGCCTCGATGCTCCTGCAGGAAGGTCCAGGGATTGCAGGTAGATCAGCAGCCCAGCCTCCAGCAGCGCCTCCGGCGACATGGGGATCGCCAGGCGGTTGCTGCCGCTCTGGCTGACGAACAGCGTCGCGATGCCGTGGGTCATCGACCAGACATGCAGCGCCACCATGAGCGGCGGCGGGCGGCGCGGCGCGCGGCTCATCGCGCAGGCGGCATCGGCGGCCCGGCGCAGCACGGCGTCGGCGTCGTTCCGCGCCCCCACCAGCTCGGGGTGCTCGCCGGACGGGAAACCGGCGTCGAACATCGTGGCAT
>CAXTTB010000113.1:0-208 GCA_964246905.1 uncultured Acetobacteraceae bacterium
GAGCAGAGCGCCGCGGTCGCGCACGCACCGGCGGGCTGACGCCGTGCCGGCGCTGCCGCCCAACGCGACCATCGGCATCATCGGCGGCGGCCAGCTCGGCCGCATGTCCGCCATGGCCGCGGCCCGGCTGGGCTACCGATGCCACATCCTGACGCCGGAGCCGGACAGCCCGGCGGCGCAGGTCTCCGCCGCCTGCACCTTGGGGGAG
>CAXTTB010000113.1:218-9107 GCA_964246905.1 uncultured Acetobacteraceae bacterium
GTACGAGGACCCGGCCGCCTTGCGGCGCTTCGCGGAGGCCGCGGACGTCATCACCTTCGAGTTCGAGAACGTGAGCGCCGCCGGGCTGGAGCTGCTGGCCTCCTTGCGCCCGGTCCACCCGGCGCCGTCCGTGCTGCGCATCAGCCAGGACCGCGTGCTGGAAAAGAGTTTCCTGGCCGACGCCGGGGTGCCGACGGCGCCGTGGCGGGCGGTGGAGGCATTGCCCGACCTCCATGCCGCCGTCGAGGCATTGGGCCTGCCGGCGGTGCTGAAAACCACCCGGCTCGGCTATGACGGCAAGGGGCAGGCCGTGCTGCGGGCGCGGGAGGACATCGAGCCGGCCTGGGCGGCGCTCGATCCCAAGCCCCTGATCCTTGAAGGCTTCATCGACTACCTCTGCGAGATCAGCGTCATCGTCGCCCGCGGGGCGGACGGCGCCGGGACGGTGTTCGACGCCATGGAGAACCGGCACCGGGACGGCATCCTGGACCTCACCCTGGCGCCGGCCCGGGTGGCGCCGGGCACGGCGGCCGAGGCGCAGCGGGTCGCCTGGCGCGTGGCCGACACGCTGGATTTGGTCGGCCTGCTGGCGGTGGAGATGTTCGTGGACCCGTCCGGGCGCGTGCTGGTCAACGAGATCGCGCCGCGTCCGCACAACTCCGGCCACTGGACCATCGACGCCTGCCCGGCGAGCCAGTTCGAGCTGCACGTCCGCGCCGTCGCCGGCCTGCCGCTGCCGCCGGGGCGGCGGCACGCGGACGCCGTGATGAAGAACCTGGGCGGTCCGGAAGAGACCGCGCTGTGGCCGCAGGTCGTCGCGACTCCCGGCCTGATCCCGCACCTCTACGGCAAGGCGGAGGCCCGGCCCGGACGCAAGATGGGCCACGCGACCCGGCTGTTCCCCCTGGACGGCCTGCCGGACGACGAGGGCATCCGCCGGGCGCTGGGCTGCCTCTCGCCCAACTCCCTCGCGTCACGCTGACCGGCGCCCCGGCTTGTCGTCCGGCAGGTCCGGTGCGATTGTTGGGCAGAAGGCGACCGGCCCGGACCGGGCCAGCAACACGAGGACCGCATGGCGAAGATCAAGGTAACGACCCCCGTCGTCGAGCTCGACGGCGATGAAATGACGCGCATCATCTGGGGCTTCATCAAGGACAAGCTGATCCTCCCCTACCTCGACATCGACCTGAAATACTACGACCTCGGCATCGAGTACCGGGACCAGACCGACGACCAGGTGACGGTCGATGCCGCCAACGCCATCAAGCAGTACGGCGTCGGCGTGAAGTGCGCGACCATCACGCCGGACGAGGCGCGGGTCACGGAGTTCAAGCTGAAGAAGATGTGGCGCAGCCCGAACGGCACGATCCGCAACATCCTGGACGGCACGATCTTCCGCGAGCCGATCATCTGCAGCAATGTGCCCCGGCTGGTGCCGCACTGGACCCAGCCCATCGTCATCGGGCGTCACGCCTACGGCGACATCTACCGCGCGACGGAGCGGAAGATCCCCGGGCCCGGCAAGGTCACGCTGACCTACCACCCGCCCGGCGGCGAGCCGGAAGTCATGGACATCTTCGACTTCAAGGGTCCCGGCGTCGCCATGGGGATGCACAACACCCGCGCTTCCATCGAGGGCTTCGCCCGTGCCAGCTTCAACTACGGCATCGCGCGCAAGTATCCCGTGTACCTGTCCACCAAGAACACGATCCTGAAAGCCTATGACGGCATGTTCAAGGACGTGTTCCAGGAAATCTACGACGCCGAGTTCGCGGCCGAGTTCAAGACGCTCGGCCTCACCTACGAGCATCGCCTGATCGACGACATGGTGGCCAGCGCGCTCAAGTGGAACGGCGGCTACGTCTGGGCCTGCAAGAACTACGACGGCGACGTGCAGAGCGACATCGTGGCGCAGGGCTTCGGCAGCCTCGGCCTGATGACCAGCGTGCTGATGAGTCCGGACGGCAAGACGGTGGAGAGCGAGGCCGCGCACGGCACGGTGACGCGCCACTACCGCGAGCACCAGAAGGGGCGGGAAACCAGCACCAACCCCATCGCCTCCATCTTCGCCTGGACCCGTGGCCTGGCCTACCGCGGCCGGTTCGACGGGACGCCCGATGTCACCGCCTTCGCCGACACGCTGGAGCGCGTGTGCGTCGAGACGGTGGAGAGCGGCGCGATGACCAAGGACCTCGCCAGCCTGATCGGCAGGCAGCAGCCGTGGCTCAACACGCAGGACTTCCTGGACCGCATCGACGCCAACCTGCAGACGGCCATGGCGATCTCGAAGGCTGCCTGACCCGCCGCGCCGGCCGGCGCGGCGGATACCCTCGACAAGGAATGCCCATGGACGGACTGCAAGGCTTGGCGAGCTATCCCCTGCCGCGGCGCGGCGTCATCATGACCGGGTTGATCAGCGGGTTCACCCTCGCGACCACCCGGGTGGAGGCGCAGGCGATCCACACCGACGCGGCCGGCCTGGCCGCCGGGGAGACCACCGTCCCGACCGACAAGGGCGATCTGCCGGCGTACTTCGCCCGGCCGGACGGCGCCGGGCCGTTCCCGACCGTGCTGGTCATCGAGGAGATCTTCGGCGTCCACGAGTACATCAAGGACACCTGCCGGCGCCTGGCGAAGGCGGGGTACCTCGCCGTGGCGCCGGAGCTGTACGCGCGGATCGGCGACCTTTCGAAGATGACCGACGTGAACGCCATCATCCGCGACGTCATCAGCAAGACGCCCGACGACCAACTGCTGCGGGACCTGGACGCGACGGCGACCTGGGCGGCGGCCAACGGCGGCGATCCCAAGCGGCTGGCCGTCACCGGCTTCTGCCGCGGCGGCCGGGACGTCTGGCTCTACGCAGCGCATAACCCTGCCTTGAAGGCCGCCGTGGCGTGGTACGGCCCGGTCGGCGGCACCCCGTCCAGCATCCAGCCGCACAACGCGGCGGACGTCGCAGCCGAACTCAAAGCCCCGCTCTTGGGTCTGTATGGCGGGCAGGACATGGGCATCCCCGTGGCCGAGGTGCAGGCCGCCGCCGCAAAGGCGAAAGGCGCGGGCAAGACCGTGCAGATCCACGTCTTCGACGACGCCCCGCACGGCTTCCACGCCGACTACCGCCCGAGCTACCGCAAGGCCGACGCCGAAGCGGGTTGGCAGGAGATGCTGGGGTGGTTCGGGAAGTATCTCGCCTGATCAGCCGGGCGGTGCGGACGGATGGCGGATGGCGCTCCGCTTATCCGCCCTACAATCCTTGCGCGAGGCCGCTTAGGCCGCCAGCATCGCCCGGATCGCATTGAACGCTTCCGGCACCGCGTCGGCGTTCGGCCCGGCCGCCTGCGCCCCGTCGGGGCGCCCCCCCCCGCCCGGCCCGCCACCGCGGCGGCGTGCGGCCCGCCAGCCGGCGCCCGGGCGGGCGCCCCCCGCCGCCGGTGCCGCCCAGCGTGCGGCTCGCGGCGCGCACCAGATCGACGGCGCTGAACCGCGGCAGCAGGTCCGGCGACACGCGCACCACGAGGCTGGCCCGGCGGTCCGCCGTGGAAACCGCCGCCACCACGCCGCTGCCGATCTCCGTGCCGATGGCCTCGGCGATCCCCTTCAGGTCGCGCGGCGGGATCTCGCCGAGGTCACGCGCCGCGAAGGAAACGCCCTCGATGGTCTCGACCGAGGACGCGGCGCCGCCGGTCGCCAGCTTGCGTTGCAGCTCGGCAACCTGACGCTCGAGCTTGCGGCGGTCCTCGATCAGTTGGCCGACGCGGTCCACGACCTCCGCCGGGTTGGCGCGCAACAGGGTGGCGACCTCGGACAACCTACGGTCCGTTTCGGTGATGGCGGCAAGGGCGGCGTCGCCGGCCACCGCCTCGATGCGGCGCACCCCGGCGCTGACGGCGCCTTCGCCCACGATGCGGAATAGGCCGATGTCGCCGGTGCGCCGGACATGCGTGCCGCCGCACAGCTCGACCGAGAACGCCTTTCCGCCTGTGGTTGGGCCGCCCATCGACACGACACGGACCTCATCGCCGTACTTCTCGCCGAACAGCGCCATGGCGCCTTCGGCCACCGCGGTTTCCGGCGTCATCAGCCGCGTGCCGACCTCGCTGTTCTCGCGCACGCGCGCATTCACTTCGGCCTCGACCAGAGCCAGGTCGGCCCGGCTGATCGGCGTGGGCTGGCTGACGTCGAAGCGGAGCCGGTCCGGGGCGTTCAGGCTGCCCTTCTGCGTCACATGCGCGCCCAGGCGCTCGCGGAGTGCGGCGTGCAGCAGGTGCGTCGCGCTGTGATGCGCCCGGATCGCGCCGCGGCGGGCGTGATCGACCTCGGCGATGACGGAAGCGCCCGGCGTCGCCGTCCCGCTCTCGACTGTTCCGAGATGCACGAAGAGGTCGCCGAGCTTCTTCTGCGTGTCCTCAATGCGGATGCGAAGGCCCGGCCCGGTCATCACCCCGGCATCGCCGACCTGCCCGCCGCTTTCCGCATAGAACGGCGTCTGGTTCAGCACCACGGCGACCGCCTGCCCGGCTTCGGCCTTGTCAACCACCGCACCGTCGGCCACGAGCGCCACGATCTCACCCTCGGAAGTCTCGGTGGTATAGCCGAGGAACTCCGTTGTGCCCGTCCGCTCGCGCACGTCGAACCAGACGCGCTCCGTCGCGGCGTCGCCCGACCCGGCCCATGCCGCCCGCGCCCGCGTGCGCTGTTCCTGCATCGCCGCGTCGAACCCGGCCACGTCCACCGTGCGCCCCTCCTCACGCAATGCGTCCTGCGTGAGGTCGAGCGGGAAACCGAACGTGTCGTAGAGCTTGAAGGCGACATCGCCGGGCAGCGCGCCGCCCTCGCCGAGCCGCCGGGTCTCCTCGGACAGCAGGCCGAGGCCGCGTTCGAGCATCGCCTTGAACCGATCCTCCTCCAGCCGCATCGTCTCCACGATCAGCGGCTCGGCACGCGGCAGTTCCGGGTAGGCCGCGCCCATCTGGCGGATCAGGGCGGGCACGAGGCGGTGGAACGAAGCCTCCTTGGTGCCCATCATATGCAGATGCCGCATGGCCCGGCGCATGATGCGGCGCAGCACGTAGCCGCGCCCGTCTTTCGACGGCAACACGCCGTCGGCGATCATGAAGGAGGTGCTGCGGAGATGATCCGCCACGACGCGGTGGCTGGTCTGGAACGGCCCATCCACCGCCTGTCCCGTGACCTCCGCGCTGGCCGTCACCAGGGCGCGCATCATGTCGATGTCGTAGTTGTTGTGCTTGCCCTGCATAACGGCGACGAAACGCTCGAACCCCATGCCGGTGTCGATGGAGGGATGCGGCAAGGCCGTTCTGGTGCCGGGCGGCCCTTCCTCGAACTGCATGAACACGAGGTTCCAGATCTCGATGAAGCGGTCGCCGTCCTCCTGGGCGCTGCCGGGTGGCCCGCCGGGGATGCCATCGCCGTGGTCGAAGAAGATCTCCGAACAGGGGCCGCAGGGGCCGGTGTCCCCCATGCGCCAGAAGTTGTCGGCCGTGGCGATCCGCAGGATACGGCTGTCCGGCAACCCGGCGATCTTGCGCCACAGCTCCGCCGCCTGCTCGTCCTCCGAGTACACCGTGACCAGCAGCTTCTCCGGCTTGATGTCGAAGTCCCGGGTCAGCAACCTCCAGGCCTGCTCGATGGCGAGCGGCTTGAAGTAGTCTCCGAAGCTGAAGTTGCCCAGCATCTCGAAGAACGTGTGGTGCCGGGCCGTGTAGCCGACGTTGTCGAGGTCGTTGTGCTTGCCCCCGGCCCGCACGCACTTCTGCGCCGTCGTGGCGCGGTTGTAGGGACGTTTCTCCTGCCCAGTGAACACGTTCTTGAACTGCACCATCCCGCTGTTGGTGAACAGCAGGGTCGGGTCGTTGAGCGGCACGAGGGAACTGCTCGGCACCACCTGGTGGCCGTTGCGGGCGAAGAAATCGAGGAACGTCGCACGGATGTCGTTGCTGCTGACCATGGCGGGGGCGGATTGTCCTACAAGGATGCGGTCCAGTCCCTAACCCAGGCAGCGCGCGCTGTCATCCGCGCGACGGCCAGGCGGTCAGTGGTTCTTGCCGCGTCCGGTTTTCTGCTGCAGCTCGTCGATCTTCAACGAGGCGTCGGCCTTGCTCAAGGAGGCGTCGAACTCCACCCCGGCCTCCTCGCACAGCGTCTTGAGGTAGCTCGCCTGCGCCCCGGTCATCGTCTCGTTGCCCGTGGTCCAGTCGTGCGGGTCCTTCTCGACGTTGGACGGCGCCGCCTGGTCGTCCGGTGCAGCCTTTGGATTTGTGCTCATGAAAACCTCAACGTTGGAATGTCACAGGTGTTCCGTCACCTTTGATACGGCAACGGAAGCAAGGTGCTGACCGGGACCTTCTGCAGCCCGGCCGCGGTGCTGATGATGACGAGCGCCGCCGCGTCGTAGTCGGTCAGGTTCTCGCGGCACGCGCCGCAGGGCGACACGACCGCGATCTCCTGGACCAGTTCCTCTGGCTTGGGATGCCGGACGGCCACGGCGCACTCGATGGTGCCGTCCCCGTCCATCACCGCCCGGCCCAGCGCAATCGCCTCCGCGCAGATCGACAGCCGCCCGACCGTGGCGCCCAGGTGCACGCCGGTCCATATCCGCCCGTCCCGGCTGCGCAGCGCCGCGCCGACCGTGTGCCAGAACGGACGGTAGTGCCGCAGCAGCACGGCCCGCGCCGCCTCCACAAGCTGGTGGTCCGCCACCGTCAAGGGCAAGCCGGCGAGCGGACCCGGCAGCGACGGGTGGTCCGGCACGCTAGTCGGCCGCTTCGGCGTCCTCGCCCTCCTCCGGCGGAGCCAGCATCGTGTTCGCCACGACGCCGGATTGGTCGCGCACTTTTTTCTCGATCGCCTCCGCCATGTCCTTATGGTCGCGCAGAAACTGCTTGGCGTTCTCGCGGCCCTGGCCGATGCGGGTGCTGTCGTAGCTGAACCAGGCGCCCGACTTCTCCACAACGTTCGCCTTGACGCCGAGGTCGATCAGCTCGCCGACCTTGCTCACCCCCTCGCCATACATGATGTCGAACTCGACCTGCCGGAACGGCGGCGCCAGCTTGTTCTTGACCACCTTGACCCGGGTCTGGTTGCCGACGACCTCCTCGCGGTCCTTGATCTGGCCGATGCGCCGGATCTCCATGCGGATCGAGGCGTAGAACTTGAGCGCGTTGCCGCCTGTCGTCGTCTCCGGGTTGCCGAACATCACGCCGATCTTGAGCCGGATCTGGTTCAGGAAGATCAGCATGGTGTGCGACTTGGCGACGCTGCCGGTCAGCTTGCGCAGGGCCTGGCTCATCAGCCGGGCGTGCAGGCCGACATGGGCATCCCCCATCTCCCCCTCAAGCTCGGCGCGCGGCACCAGGGCGGCCACGCTGTCCACCACCACGATATCGACCGCGCCGGACCGCACCAGCGTATCGCAGATCTCCAGAGCCTGCTCGCCGCCGTCCGGCTGGCTCAGCAGCAGGTTGTCGACATCGACGCCGAGCTTGCGGGCATAGATCGGGTCGAGCGCATGTTCCGCGTCGATGAACGCGCAGGTGCCGCCGCGCTTCTGCGCCTCTGCCACAGCATGGAGCGCCAGCGTCGTCTTGCCCGAGCTTTCCGGGCCGTAGATCTCCACCACCCGGCCCCGCGGCAGCCCGCCGATGCCGAGCGCCAGGTCCAAGCCCAGCGAGCCGGACGGGATGGTCTCGATCTGCTGGTCGCCGGACTTGGCGCCCATCCGCATGATCGAGCCTTTGCCGAATGCCCGCTCGATCTGCGTCAACGCCGCATCGAGCGCCTTGTTCTTGTCCATGTCTGATCCTTGTCCCGCCCGTTCGCCCGGCCCCGCTTGTCCGCCGCGCACAGTGTCACACCAGCAAACGAAACCGCAACTATCTGCTGAGCTTCCCTCGAGAAAGCCAGAGATAGGCGGCGGTGATCCCCAATACAAGAACAAAATGCGAACTCTAGGCACGGCCCCGGGCTTGGCCGCGCAGCCGCCAGACATAGGCGATGATCTCGGCGACCGCCTGGAAATGCTCGGCCGGCACCTCGGCTTCCAGCTCCAGCGTGTGCAGCGCCCGGGCCAGCGGGGGGTTGGCCATCACGGGCACGCCGTGCTGGGCCGCCATCGCTCGGATGCGCGCGGCGACCTCGTCCATCCCCTTCGCCACCACGCGCGGCGCGGACTGCTTGGCCCGGTCGTAGGCGAGCGCCACGGCGTAGTGCGTCGGGTTGGTGATCACCACGGTCGCCGTGGGGACGGCGGCCATCATGCGCTTGCGGGCACGGGCCAGGCGCATCTGCCGGATCTTGGCCTTGAGGCGCGGGTCGCCCTCGCTGTCCCGGTGCTCGTCCTTGACCTCCTGCGCGCTCATCCGCATCCGCTTGTTGAAGCGGAAGCGTACCCAGCCCACGTCGAGCAGCGTGATGCCGGCCTGGCAGGCGAGGACCAGCACGCAGAGGTGGGTGAGGTCGCGGGTCAGCCGCTCCGCCAGGCGCTCCGTCGGCCACATGACGGAGGCGGTGGCGCCGGGCAGCGCGTCCGACAGGGCATGCCACGCCGCCCAGGCGAGGACGCCGATCTTCGCCAGCGCCTTCAACGCCTCGATCAGGTTGTTCAGGCCGAACAGGCGCGACAGGCCGCGCTGCGGGCTGAGCCGGGCCAGGTCGGGCATCAGCGCCTTGCCGTGCACCAGCCCGCCGGTCTGCAGCAGGACTGCCGCCCCGCCCGCCACCAGCACCGCGCCGATCAACGGCCCGGCGGCGGCCAGCAGCGCCCAGCCGGCCTGCCCCAGCGCCGCCCCGGGCGCCGCGTCCATGGCCATCATGCGGACGAGCCGGGTCGAAAGGCTGCTTCCCAACCCGGGACCGGCCCTCGCCAGC
>CAXTTB010000114.1:0-9044 GCA_964246905.1 uncultured Acetobacteraceae bacterium
CGCGCAGGACGACGCGGGCATGGTCGAGATCGGGCGCCTTGCGGCCCGTGCTCGGGTGTCCGGGCCGCTGACGGCGCCGGTCGGTCGGGCGCAGGCCATACACGTAGGCTCCGGCGTAGATCGGGTTCACCAGCATGCCATACAGCGACGGGCGGCTGGCACGATGCCACTCGAGCTCGCCCTTAGCAGGGCCGCCAGGAGCCCGGACCGGCAACCTGACCCCGTGCGTGGCGAGATGGCGCAGAACCTTGCCGATGGTGCGATGCCGCTCATACAGATCAAACACGAGGCGGACCGTCGCTTGCGCCTGCTCGTCGGGATCGAGGGCGATCTTGCCGGACGGCCGCCGCACATAGCCCATCGGCACCGGCCTGCCGAGCTCGCCGCGCCGGGCCTTGGCCATCCGGCCCTCAAGCATGCGCGCTTTGAGGATGTGCAGATCCGCTTCCGACATCGTCCCCTTGAGCCCAAGCAAAAGCCGGTCGTTGAAGTTGCCCGCGTCGTACACGCCGTCGGCGTCGCCGATGAGGGTGTCGAACGTGGCACAGATCTCGAGCAGCTGGTGCCAGTCCCGGCATGAGCGCGCCAAGCGCGACATCTCCACGCCGAGCACGAGGCCGACATGGCCGAGCCCGACCTCGGCGACGAGGCGCTGGAAGCCGGGACGGCCTTCAACCGACGTGCCCGAGCATCCCTGGTCATCGTCGATGACAACGACGGCCTCGCGCGGCCAGCCGAATTGGACGGCGTGCTCGGCCAGGGCATACTGCAGCCGGGCCGACTCTCGGTGGTGCTCAACCTGCTGCATCGTGGACTGACGGACGTAGACCATCGCCGACCGCGCGCGGTGGCGGCTGTGGATCTTGTCCGGCGCACAGAAGCTGGGTGGGGAAGCGGCCTGCCTCATCGCCCGTCTCCTTGGTTGCAGGAGTGCTTCGAACCTTTCGCAGGATGATCCGGCCGAGCATCAGGAGCACCGCACGCTGACGATCGAGCGACAGCGTTTGCCAAAGGGCCGGGGCCGGTTGAGCGGTGTCGTCCATGGCGTGATCCCAGCCAGCGGACCAGCGCGAGAAGCGCCTCGCGCCCGAGCTTGGGCGTCCCGTCCAGCCCTGTCAAACCATCAGCGGTATTGTGTATGGGATATCGAGAACAGCCTGCATTGGGTGCTCGACGTGACCATGAACGAGGACCAGGCGCGCAGCCGTAAGGACAATGGACCACAGAACCTGGCCTTGCTGCGACGCCTCGCCCTCAACCTTGCAAATCTCGAAGGATCAAAAGAGTCCATGAAAGGCAAGCTCTATCGCGCCACTCTAAGCAATGCCTTCCTGGCACGCCTCCTCGCCCAATTCAGCAAAACCCAAATGCGATAGCACTGCGGGGAGCCACGAAAACGCTTGACTGAAAGTGTCCCCGAATCCTAAGAATCGGGGGTACGACACTGGTCCGTTCGTGGCTCCCCAAGAGCCCACGGATGCCTACAGGAAAGGGGCCTGCCAGGGCCTCTCTTCTCGTTCAACCAACTGAAACCACATAGAATGTGGCGCAAACCAAATGCAATAGGAATCTTCGCCGAGGGCGTTCCTATTTGCTAGCTTACATCAAGTATACAAGTGACGCTGAAATTTCACGAACGCGCTCCGGATTTTGGCAATGCCGCCAAGCTCTGCAGCCGCATCGCTGATGGTTCGATATCTTAATTCCAGAAGGTGCGGCAGCTTGGCCTGGTCCGGCTCGCCGACGCCTTCCTTGACGTATGGTGCGAGAACGAAATCCAGGAAGGCCTGTAGTCTTGCATCATACTGCGAGGCGATGAACGGCCTGTTGGCATCGGCCCGTTCCTGCCGGGTGATCGGTGACAGGGCAAAGGCGATATAGACCAACACGCCATGGAGATCGCTTTTCTCGGCATCGATCATACGTTCGATTGCGCGCAGCTGCTCGGTGCCATAGCCCTTCTCGCCGAGGCTATCCAGCAAGGCCCGGCGGGTGTCCGGCTGGCTCCACAGGGTGCGCAGTTCGTCCTCGTCCTTGAACAGCGCCGGCAGTTCGCCGAACAAGCGCGTGACAAACTCGGCGGCCGACATCGGCCTGCCATCGACGCTCCAGAAGGTCGTCGCCACCATGTGCTGGATGGTGCGCTCCTTGCCATCGGCAAGCTTGATCTTCAACTTCTGCGAACGCGGTGGATCATCCTCGCCATCCCCTGGCTCCCCGTCTTCGCCGCCTTCAGGCTTCGGCTCTCCGTTGCCCTTCGAGGCGGGCGCAACCAGCTCGGCTGGTTCGCCATCCCATTCCGGGTCGCTGAAATGCTCGTAGGCCCTCACAAAATTGTAGCTCGTGAAGTAGTCCTTGCCGTCGAACAGCCGCGTGCCCCGTCCGATGATCTGCTTGAACTCGATCATCGAGTTGACCGGCCGCATGAGAACTATATTGCGCACGTGACGCGCATCGACGCCGGTTGAGAGCTTCTGCGAGGTCGTCAGGATGGTCGGGGTGGTTTTCTCGTTGTCCTGAAAGATGCGCAGGAACTGGTCGCCGAGCACGCCGTCCCTAGCTGCCACGCGGACGCGCAGGCCCTTGCGATGCGATCAAGGCACGGCTCATTGCCGAAGCCGCCAAGGAGGTCTCACAACCAAACAGTCGCTGGGTTGGGACTATCGGTTGCGGCTGAAAGGCAACCTGCGTTTGTGGATCAACGGTGCCGATGCAGGGCCGGTCGAGCGCCTGGCCTGGGACACGCCCTATCTGAAGGGGGTGGAGCTGACCGCGCGCCGGGTGCGCACGAACGTCGGCCTTATCCAAGACCCCGGCCACGAAGCGCCCTGGATCGTCGAACCCAAAGGTTCGCCGGACATCGCCATGTCCAAGGCTCCAGGCTATCTCGCCACGCTCGACTACACACGGCGCTGGAGCATCCGGAACAGCGACCAAAAAACGTTTTGCGCAGCATGATGTCGTGGTTCACGCGCGACCTGCGGCGCATCGCCAACCTGCTCCGAACCCTTCAGCCCATTCCACAACTTTGGGCCGTTCCAGCCCTGATAGGCGCTGAGGCTCTCGACACCATAAGATGTCAATATTTAATTCTTGACTTAAGCGTTTATCAGCAAGAGGTTGAGTCATATCGACATCTTATGGTATTATCGCGGACACCTTACGGTGTTATTTACACCGTCACCCGCCCAATCCCTGCCGCGCCGCCGTCGCCAGCACGTCCGCGCGCTCGTTCATCGCGTCACCGGAATGGCCGCGTACCCAGCGCCATTCCACCGTGTGCGGCTTGGCGGCGTCCAGCAGGCGGCGCCATAGCGCCATGTTGGCCACGGGGTCGCCGGAGGCGTTGCGCCAGTTGCGGCGCACCCAGCCGGTGCTCCAGCGGGTGATGCCATTCCGCACGTACTCGCTGTCGGTGTGCAGCACCACGCGGCAGGGCCGGGTCAGTGCCTCCAGAGCCGCGGCGGCGGCGGTGAGTTCCATGCGGTTGTTGGTGGTGGCGGGGTCCGCGCCCTGCAGCTCCCGCTCGTGCGCGCCGAAGCGCAGGATCGCCGCCCAGCCGCCGGGGCCGGGGTTCGGCTTGCAGCCGCCGTCGGTCCAGATCTCGACCGTCCCAAGCCCGGTGTCCGCCGGATCGTCAGATCCCATAGGCGTGCTCGTCCCGCGCAGCCAGGTGGAAGCGGAGGCGGCGCAGGTACTCCAACGGGTCCTTGCGCGTCACCAGGGCGCCCGGCGGCGTGTGCAGCCAGTCGTACAGCCGGGTCAGCAGGAAGCGGAGCGCCGCCCCCTGGCACAGCACCGGCAGGGCGGCGCGCTCCTCCGGCAGCAGCGGGCGCACGCGGTCGTAGGCGGCCAGCATGGCGCGGGCGCGGGTGACGTTGAAGCTGTAGTCCGGCTCGAAGCACCAGGCGTTCAGGCACACCGCCAGGTCATAGGCCAGCAGGTCCGTCGCGGCGAAGTAGAAGTCGATCAGGCCCGACAGCCGTCCGTCGAGGAAGAACACGTTGTCCGGGAACAGGTCGGCGTGGATGTGCCCGCGGGGCAGCCCGGCCGGCCAGACGCCCGCGATGCGATGGAGCGCCGCCGCCAGCTCCGCGTCCATTCCGGCCTGGATCTCGTCCGCACGCCCGCCGCTGCGCGCCAGCAGCGGCGCCCAGCTCGCCGGCCCCAATGCGTTCAACCGGGCAGGGGCATAGTCCGCGCCGGCCCGGTGCAGCCCGGCCAGCGCCTGCCCCACGGGGCCGCAATGCTCCGGCCGGACACGCCGGGGCCAGACGCCGGGCAGGAAGGTGGTGATGCACGCGGGGCGACCGGCCAAGCAGCGCAGCGCCTCCCCGTCCCGCCCGCGCACCGGCTGCGGGCAGGTGATGCCGCGGGCGGCCAGATGCTCCATCAGGCCGAGGAACCAGGGCAGCTCCGCCGGGTCCACCCGCTTCTCGTAGAGCGTCAGGATGAAGTCGCCCGCAGTGGTGCGGAGCTGGAAGTTGCTGTTCTCCACGCCCTCCGCGATGCCGCGGAAGGCAACGGCGGTGCCCAAATCGTAGCCGGCGAGGAACGCCGAAAGCGCCTCGTCCGTGACGTCGGTATAGACCGCCACCTAGCCGAACATCAGCAGAGCGGGGCCGGCAGCTTGAACACCACGTCCTCCTGCGTCACCTGCCGCTCCTCGATCCGCAGCGCGTAACGCTCGCCGAGGCGGACGAGCAGCTCCTGCACCAGGCTCTCCGGCGCCGACGCCCCGGCGGTGATGCCGAGCGTCCGCACCCCCGCGAGCGCCGACCAGTCGAGCTGGTCCGCCCGCGGCAGCAGGACCGCCCGCGCGGCGCCCCCGCGCTCCGCCACCTCGCGCAGGCGCAGCGAGTTGCTGCTGTTCGGGCTGCCGATCACCACCACCAGGTCGCATTGCGGCGCGATGGCCTTGACCGCCGCCTGGCGGTTGGTGGTGGCGTAGCAGATGTCCTCGTGCTTCGGCCCCTCGATCTCGGGGAACCGGCGGCGCAGCGTCGCCACGATGTCGGCCGTGTCATCGACCGAGAGCGTGGTCTGCGTGATGAAGGCGAGGCGCCCGGGGTCGGCGGGCGTCACCACCTCGGCGTCGGCGGTGTCCTGCACCAGCGTGACGCTGCCGGGCGGCAACTGGCCCATGGTGCCGACGACCTCCGGGTGGCCGGCGTGGCCGATCATCAGGATGTGGCGGGCATTGGGGCCGCCGCCGGCGTAGTGGCGCTCGGCCTCCCGGTGCACCTTGCTGACCAGCGGGCAGGTGGCGTCGAAATAGGACAGGTTGCGGCGCTGCGCCTCCGCCGGCACGGACTTCGGCACGCCGTGGGCGCTGAACACCACGTGGGCGTCGGCGGGCACCTCGTCCAGCTCCTCCACGAACACGGCGCCCTGGGCTTCCAGGGTCTCGACGACGGTGCGGTTGTGCACGATCTCGTGGCGGACATAGACGGGCGCGCCGTAGCGGCGGATCGCCTCCTCCACCACGCGGATGGCGCGGTCCACCCCGGCGCAGAACCCGCGCGGGCCGGCCAGCACGACCAGCAGGTCGGGCCGCGGCTGGGAGAGGGAGGCTTGCTGGACGGCTTGGCTCTGGGGCACTTGGCTCTGGGGCATGGGAATCCGGCTGGCAGGCGCGGCGCACTATGCCGCCACGCGCATTGCGCTACAACTGGTGTCGCATGGCCCCGCTGACGAGCGGGGCGCGAGCCGGAGAGTCTGGATGCCTGTGATGCGTTTTCCCGCCTGGCTGGCCATGCGTCTTCTGGGTGCTGGCCTCCTGCTGGCCCTGGCCGGCTGCGGCAGCGCCCCGCAGGACGCCTTCGCCCCCGCCTGCCCCGGCGCCGCCATCATCCGGGACGCCGCCGACCTGTCCCGCTTCCGCGGCGGCCAGCGCGACCTGGTCGATTCGGAGCTGGAAGGGCGCATCACCGGGCTGAACGGCAACTGCAAGCGGGACGGCGCGGACACCGTCGTGACCACCGTGCAGGTCGGCATCGAGCTGACGCGCGGCCCGGCCGCCCCGGGGCGCCAGGCGCAGCTCGCCTACTTCGTCGCCGTGCTGGACGGAGAGACCATCCTGGACAAGCAGGTGTTCCCGCTCCGCGCCGAGTTCCCGCCGAACGCCGACCGGCTGCGCCTCGCGGGCGACGACGTGGAGCTGCGGCTGCCGGTGAAGCCGGACAAGACCGCGGCGGCGTACCGGATCGAGGTCGGCTTCCAGCTCACGCCGGAGGAGCTGGCGACGAACCGCTCGCGCGGACGGCGCTGACGGGACCGACCGCACCTTCCAAAGATCCTCGCGCATCCTACATACCCGGGCATCATGACAATCCTGACCCGTGCCCTCATCGAGGCCCGCCTGCCGCTCACCGTGGCCGCCGGCGCGCAGCCCGCGACTGTGCCGGAAGCGGCGCTGCGCCGGGGGATGCAGGGCGTGCTTGACGGGCGTCAGGCAGCGGACGGTATCTGGGTGTTCGCCTACGGCGCGCTGATTTGGGAGGACGGGTTCGCCCATGACGCCGCCCGAGCCGGCACGGTCGAGGGCCTGGTCCGCCGCTACTGCGTCTGGGACAACCGCAACCGCGGCACGGTGGAGCAGCCCGCCCTGACCCTCGGGCTCTCCGAAACGCGAAGCGTTTGCGGCTGGGACCGGCAGCCCGGCGCCTGCGCGGGCGTCGCCTTCCATCTCCCGGAGGATGCGGTGCAGGACGCATTCTGGACCGTCTGGAAGCAGGAGATGGCAGGCGGCTACTACACCGCCGAGTGGGTCGAAGCGGAAACGCAAGCCGGCCCGGTCGCCGCGGTCACGTTCGTCGCCGACCCACGGCATTCGCTCTATGCAGGCGCATTGCCGGAGTCCGAAGTTGTTGACCTGCTGGCAGTGGGCGTCGGCCCGGGCGGCACGGCAGCGGAATACCTTTTGCGAACTGCCGAGGCGCTGCGCGGCTGGGGCATCCCGGACCCGGCGCTGGACCGCTTGGAGGCCGCGGTCGCGCGGCGGCTCGGCGCGGCGCGCGGGGGACGCCGCTCCTGCAGGTCCGGGGCGTGTCCAAGGCGTTCGGCGGCGTCGCGGCCAACGTCGATATCAGCTTCGACGTGGCGCCGGGCGAGATCCTGGGGCTGATCGGCCCGAACGGCGCGGGCAAGACCAGCCTGTTCAACGTGGTCTCCGGCGAGGTCGGCCCGGACCGCGGCGAGGTGCTGCTGGACGGTGCCGTCATCAGCGGGCGCGGCCCGGTCGCCTGCGCCCGCGCCGGCGTCGCCCGCACCTTCCAGGTGGTGCGGAGCTTCGACGGCATGACGGTGCTGGAGAACGTCATGGTCGGCGCGTTCTCCCGCGGCGTCCGCCCGCGCGAGGCGATGCGGGCGGCGCAGGACGTGCTGGACTTCGCCGGGCTGGCCGGGCGGGCGGACGCCCTGGCGCACCAGTTGACCCCGCCCGAGAAGCGCCGGCTGGAGATCGCCCGGGCGCTCGCCACCCGGCCGCGCCTGCTGCTGCTGGACGAGATGCTGACCGGCCTCACCCCCACGGAGGCCACCGGCGGCGTCGCGCTGATCCGCGCCGTGCGCGACCGGGGCGTCACGGTGGTGATGGTGGAGCACGTCATGGAGGTCCTGCTGCCGTTGGTGGATCGCGCCGTGGTGCTGAACCTGGGCCGTGTCCTGATGCAGGGGTCGCCAGCGGAGGTGGTGCGCCACCCCGACGTGATCCGCGCCTACCTCGGCGACAAGTATGCCGCCTGAGACGGCGCCAATTGGGCCTTTGCTCCAACTGGACGGGGTGTCGGCCGCCTACCGCGGCCTGCGCGCGCTGCAGGGCGTGAGCCTTTCGGTGGCCCGGGGCGAGATCGTCGCCGTGGTGGGCGCGAACGGCGCCGGCAAGAGCACCCTGCTGCGCGCGGTCGCCGGGCAGGTGGCGACGGAGGGCGGCATCCGCTTCGACGGACGGAGCCTCGCCCGCGTCGCCCCGCACTTGATCGCCCGGGCCGGCGTCGGCCTGGTGCCGGAGGGCCGCCGCCTGTTCCCGCGCCTGTCCGTGGAGGACAACCTGCGCCTCGGCGCCTATGCCCGGCGCGGCGAGCCGGACCGCTTCAAGCCGCTCGGCCTGGTGTTCAGCCTGTTCCCCCGTCTGCAGGAGCGCCTGGCGCAGCGGGCGGAGACGCTGTCGGGCGGCGAGCAGCAGATGCTGGCCATCGGACGCGCGCTGATGACCCAGCCGCGCCTGCTGATGCTCGACGAGCCGAGCCAGGGCATCGCGCCGAAGCTCGTGGACGACATCCTGGCCGCGGTGGGCCGCATCCGCGGCCTCGGCACCACCATCCTCCTGGTCGAGCAGCGGCTGGTGGAGGCGCTGGCGCTGGCCGACCGCGCCTACGTGCTGCAGACCGGGCGCATCGTGCTGGAAGGCCCGGCGCGGGACATCGCGGCCGACGCCGGGGTGCGGAAGGCGTACCTCGGCATCTAGCGGGCGTCCGGTTTCGTCCTTGGCGGCTGGCCGCCGGGCTGGGGCCAGCACCGCCACGCCTGATGCCTGGCCCCGCGCGGTGGCGGCCGGCGAGACCGGGAGCACGTTCCCGTCCAGGCTCGGACCGAACGCCAGGCTCCCGGGGACCTCGATGGTGGGATCGAGGCTGTAGTCCCACGGCGCATGTTGGGCGACGGTCGCGGCATCGACGGCGCGAAGGTCGGTGCCGGGGGGGAAGGGCGCGATGAGGTCCGCGCCCTTCGAAAGCTGCTCGACCTGCGTGGTGACGGACCCGTGCTCGGTTTCCCAGGACGCGCCGCGCTCCAGGATCGCGCCGTGGACCAGGCGGCATGTCTTCGGGGACCGACCAGCAGGCCCACCGCATGGGCGCCGGCGGATCCGCCGAAGATCGTCACCCGGTCCGGGCCGCCGCCGAAGTGGGCGATGTTCCGCCTGACCCAGCGCAGCGCCTCGATCTGGTCCAGCAGCCCCAGTCGCCCGAGGTCCCCGGCTCCCCTCGGGATTGAACCGCGCCGGGTTTCCCGGAGGCGATTTGGTGTGTGTTACGCGGCCAGGG
>CAXTTB010000115.1:0-2780 GCA_964246905.1 uncultured Acetobacteraceae bacterium
GACAACCCGTTCTACCGCCAGGCCCGCTCCGCCCGCGCCGCCGCGGGCTATCTCGGCGACGCCCGGCCCTTGGCGGACGCGGACGGCTTCGTGGACACGGGGGACGCCGTGGCATTGCGGGAGGACCGCTACCACTTCCTCGGCCGGGCCAACGGCACCATCAACGTGGGCGGCCAGAAGGTGCATCCGGAGGAGGTGGAGGCCGCGCTGCTCGCCCATCCGTCCGTGCTGGCCGCCCGCGTCCACGCCCGGCCCAGCCCGATCACCGGCGCCCTGGTCGCGGCAGAGGTGGTGGTGGACGGCCCTGGAGACGACACGCTCCGCCGCGCGGTCCTGGATGCGTGCCGCGCCCGGCTCGCGGCCTTCAAGGTGCCGGCCCTGCTGCGGATCGTTCCGGCGCTGGACGTGCTGCCGTCCGGCAAGGGGGCCCGGCCAAATGCTGCCCGCATTCATGCTAACCCCCCCCCATGCTAACCGTGAGCGTCACCGGCGGCAGCCGCGGCCTGGGCCTCGGCATCGCCCGCCGCCTGGCCGGCTCCGGCTTCCGCGTCGTCGCCGTCGCTCGGCAGGAGGGCGACGCCCTGGCCGCGGCGCGGGCCGAGCTGGGTGACCGGCTGCACTTCCGGGCGGCGGACCTTGCGGACCTGGCCGCGCTTCCCGGCCTGGTGCGCGGGCTGCGGCAGGACCTCGGGCCGATCTACGGCCTGGTGAACAACGCCGGCGCCGGCACGGGCGGCGTGCTGGCGACCATGCCGGACGCGGCCATCGAGCGGCTGATCCGGCTCAACGTGGCGTCTCCCATCCTGCTCACCAAGTACGTGGCGCGCTCCATGATGGCCGCGGGCGCCGGGCGGATCGTGATGGTCTCCTCGGTGGTTGCCAGCACGGGCTACGCCGGCCTCTCGGTCTATGGCGCCACCAAGGCCGCGCTGCCCGGCTTCGCCCGCTCGCTGGCCCGGGAGGTGGGTGCGCTGGGCATCACGGTGAACGTGGTCGCGCCGGGCTTCATCGACACCGAGATGACGCGCGACCTGACGGCCGGGCACCGCGAGCAGATCGCCCGGCGCAGCGCCCTGAAGCGGATGCCGGAGGTCGAGGACGTGGCCGCCGCGGTGGATTACCTGTTCAGCCCCGGCACGCGCAACGTCACGGGCACGGTGCTGACTGTGGATGCCGGCAACACTGCCTAAGCAACCTTGTGCAAGTTGGGACACGCATGCTCAGGATTGTAGGGCGGATCAGCGAAGCGCCATCCGCCTTCCGTCCGCACCGCCCGGTGGCGCATGGCGCTCCGCTTATGCGCCCTACGTGTCCGGGCCAGACGCGGAGCGTCAGTTCGAGTTGGCCCAGTCATCCATGGCCCAAGCTGCGAAAGGCTGCTTAGAGCCGCACCTCGCCGCCCTCGATGCGCGCGAACAGGGCGGCGTCCAGCGGCACGTAGCCGCGTGCCCGGTCCAGCATGAACAGCGCGTCGGCCGTCGCGTGAGGATCGAACCCGTCCCGCACGAGGCCGGCCTTCACGGGCTTGAACGTCGCCGTGGTCTCCAGCCCGGCGCAGAGGCGGAGGAACACCGGGCGGGCGTGCTCCGGCAGCCGCGCCGCCGCATGGGCGTGCAGCGCGTCGATGCGGAAGGCGGCGTCCACCGCGAGCGCCGCCATCCCGGCCCGGCCCTCGGCACCCGGCACGGCCACGCCGTACACCGCAGCCGCCGCCACGCCCGGGCAGGAGCCGAGGGCGTTGGCGACCTCCGTCGCCGATACGTTCTCGCCTTTCCAGCGGAACGTGTCGCCGATCCGGTCGATGAAGGCGAAGAACCCCGCCGCGTCCCGCCGCATCAGGTCCCCGGTGCGGAACCAGGCGTCGCCCGGGGCGAACACGTCCCGAAGCACCTTGGCCGCCGAGGCGGCGGGATCGGTGTAGAGGCCGTGCGCCGGCGCCGGCCCGATGGCCTCCCCGGCCTCCTCCGGCAGGCAGCGCTGGCAGCGGCCGTCCGCGTCCCGCAGCGGCGCGCCGTCCGCGCCGCACCGGATCAGCGCCACGGGGAAGCGGTGCGCGAGGTAGGGCGGGATGCGTCCGATTGCGCCGGGGCGCCCCTCGGTGTTGTAGAGCGACACGCTGCCCTCGGTGGCGGCGTAGTATTCCAGCACCCGGGGCACCTGGAAGCGCCGGGTGAACCGGGTCCAGACCTCGGCCTGCATCCCGTTGCCGCAGGCCAGGCGCAGCGCATGGGCGCGTTCCCGCGGGTGCGGCGGGCTGTTCACCAGGTAGCGGCACAGCTCGCCGATGTACTGGAACAGCGTGCAGCCGTTGTCCGAAACGTCGTCCCAGAAGCGCGACGCGGAGAAGCCGGGGCGGATCAGCACGGACCCGCCTTGCACCAGCATCGCGCCGACCGCCACCACGCCGCCGATGCTGTGGTACATCGGCAGGCAGTCGTACATCCGGTCCTCCGGCCCCACGTCCATCATGCCGGCGAACCAGAGGCTCCATTCCAGCACCCGGGCATGGCTGATGTTGACCGCCTTCGGCAGCCCGGTCGTGCCGGAGGTGTAGATGTGGAGCGCCCGGTCGGACAGCGCCGCCCGATGCTCCGCCGCGGGTGTCCCATCCGGCAGCCCGGCCACGTCGATCTGCCGCCATCCCGGCCGCGCTTCTGGACGCTCAGCCCCGTGCGACCAAAGGCCGATGCCGGGCGGCAGGCGCGGGCGCACGGCCTCCACCGACTCGGCGAGCGTCGCGGCGGCCAGCACGTGCCGGGGCGCGGCCGCGGCGATGGCGT
>CAXTTB010000115.1:2790-9017 GCA_964246905.1 uncultured Acetobacteraceae bacterium
ACGACGCCGCCCATCCCGCCGATGCCGAGCCAGGCCGCCACGTACTCGGCGCAGTTCGGCATCAGCAGGCACACCGCCTCGCCGGGGCGAAGCCCCTGCTGCCGCGCCCAGTGCCCGTACTGGTTCGCCCGCGCCGCCAGGCCCGCATAGGTGAGCGACCCGGCCTCCGACACGAGCGCCGGGCGCGGGCCGAAGCGCGCCGCCAGCTCCGGCAGGCGCTGGGGCAGGGTGGCGCCGGCCTCCGCCAGGCCCGACACGGCGGTCAGCGCGCGGACCCAGGCCCTCGATGCTTCCGACATCCACCCTCCTCCCGGGTCACGTCCGCCCATAGCAGACATCCAACGGAGACAAGACCCCATGCGCCGGCGCTCGATGCTCGCACTCACCGCTTCGGCCCTCGCACCCCCAAGCCTGGCAGCCCCCAGCCTCCCAGCCCCCAGCCTGGCCCGCGCCGAGGCGTCCCGTGTGCTGCGCTTCATCCCGCAGGCCGACCTTGCCGCGCTCGACCCGGTGTGGACGTCGGTTTACGTCACCCGCAACCACGGCTACCTGGTGTTCGACACGCTCTATGGCCAGGACAGCGCCTACAACGTGCAGCCGCAGATGGTGGAGGGCGCCACGACGGAGCGCGACGGCGCCGAGTGGCGGCTGCGCCTGCGGGATGGGCTGCGCTTCCATGACGGGACGCCCGTGCTCGCGCGGGACTGCGTGGCCAGCATCCGGCGCTGGGGCCGGCGGGACGCCTTCGGCCAGACCCTGCTGCGGGCGACGGACGAGCTTTCGGCCGCGGACGACCGCACGATCCGCTTCCGCCTCCGGACGGCCTGCCCCTGGCTGCCGGAGGCGCTGGGCAAGATCGGCATCAACATGCTGCCGATCATGCCGGAGCGCCTGGCGCTCACCGATCCCTTCAAGCAGGTCACGGAGATGGTCGGCAGCGGCCCGTTCCGCTTCCTGGCGGACGAGCGCGTGTCGGGCGCCCGCGCCGCCTATGCCCGGTTCGAGGGCTACCGCCCGCGGGACGGCGGCGTTGCGGACTGGACGGCCGGGCCGAAGGTGGCGCATTTCGACCGCGTTGAATGGACGGTGATCCCGGATGGCGCCACGGCGGCGGCAGCGCTGCGCCGGGGGGAGGCGGATTGGTGGGAGCAGCCGTTGTTCGACCTGCTGCCGCTGCTCGCCCGCGACCCCGGGATCGCCACCCCGGTCGTCGAGGTCACGGGCAACATCGGCCTGTTGCGGATGAACGCGCTGCACCCGCCGTTCGACAACCCGGCGGTCCGCCGCGCCCTGCTCCGTGCCCTGGACCAGTCCGACTTCATGCGCGCCGTCGCCGGGGACCAGACGCAGTACTGGCGGGACGGCGTGGGCTTCTTCGCGCCCGGCACGCCGATGGCGAGCGAACGGGGCCTGGCCGCGCTCGCCGGCCCGCGCTCCGCCGTGCAGGCCCGGCGCGAGATCGAGGCCGCCGGCTATGCCGGGGAGCGCGTGGTGCTGCTGAGTCCCGGCGACTACCCGCGTATCGCCGCGCTGGCCGCCGTCGCCGCCGACCTGCTGACGCGGTGCGGCCTGGCCGTGGACGTGCAGGAGATGGACTGGGGCAGCGTGATCCAGCGCCGGGCCAGCAAGGCGCCGCCAGGGCAGGGGGGGTGGAGCGTGTTCTTCACCACCCTCACCGGCGCCGACATGTCGAGCCCGGCGGGCAACCCGGCGCTCCGCGGCAACGGCGGCGACGGGTGGTTCGGCTGGCCGACGGCGCCGCGGCTGGCGGCGCTGCGGGACGCCTGGCTCGCGGCGCCGGACCTCGCCACCCGGCAGCGCGTCGCTGCCGACATGCAGGCGCAGGCCTTCGAGGACGTGCCCTTCCTGCCGCTCGGCCAGTTCACCCAGCCTACCGCCTGGTCGCGCAGCCTGACCGGCGGGCTGCAGGGGATGCCGCTGTTCTGGAACATACGCCGCGCCTGACCGGCATGGGGCCGGCCTACGTCCGGGAGAGCTTCCGCAGCACCTTGCGGAGCAGCACGGCCGGGTGGGTTTTCCAGCGTTTGCCGTCGATGAGCGTGGCGTCCCCCGCCGGGCAGAAGGTGTGGAGGCCGTGCGGGTAGTGCCCGGGCGGCGCGGCCAGCACACGCAGCGGCTCCTCCTCGTACCCGCCCTCGTCCAGGCGCGTGACGGCGTGCAGGATGACCGCGCCGCCATAGGTGCGGGAGCAGTCCTGTCCCGGGCGTACCAGCGTGCCGCCAGCCAGGAAGAGCGGCCCGGCGGGGCGGCTGCCGTCGCGGCCCGTCTTCACCGGGTTGCGCGCGTGAGGGGTCCACGGGCCGTCAAGCCCGGGCGCATGGAACAGATGCAGCCGCTCGTTGGGGGCGTCGTCGCGGAAGGTACAGAACAGCCACCAGCGGTCAGCCGCCCGCCACAGCGTCGGGTCCAGCACGGGGCGGCCCTCCATCAGCGTGCCGATGGGATGCAGGCCTCCATCGTCCAGCCAGAGCAGCGCCGCGTCGGCCTCCCAGGTCTCGGCCGTGAGCAGGGTGCGGCCTTCCTCGTCCTCGAAGGGGAAGGGGTAGGACATGTGGAACCCGCGCGTCAGCAGCGGGCGGCCGCGCCCAGCGGCCTGGGCGGCGCCGGCGCCGAGGTCCGCGGACCAGATCGACCCGACGGGGGCACGGTAGTCGATGTGCTCGGCATACATCGTCCGGGCGCCATCGGCCCGCTGGCGGACGGATGGGTCGGCCAGTGCGACGCCTGGCGGCGGCGGCGGCAGCCAGCGGACGGGCGAAACGATCCCCCGCTCGACGATGTCGGCGGCGGGCTGGTCAACCACCCCGATGTTCCAGGCCTCGTAGCAGAGGACGCGCCGCGCGCGCTCCACGGGCAGGTATTGGTCGATCACCTTGGCCGGGACCGCCGCCATGGCCTGCGTCAGGACAGCGAGGGGTTGGCCGCGTCGGCTGGCAGGCAGGCTCCCTGGCCCTCGCCGGCGCACGCCATGACCGCGGTTTCCAGCGCCGCGACGGACTGGCTCCAGGCGTAATCGGCAAGCAGCCACTGCCGGGCACGCGCGGCAGTGTGCCGCAACGTGGCGGGAAGGGTGCCGGTCAGGATGTCAACGACCTTCGGAACGGCGTCCGGCCCGGCGACGATGTGGCCGCAGTAGGTTTGGGCGATGCAGCGCGCGCCGGGCAGGTCCTTGCAGATCGGGAACACGCCGCAGCCGATCGCCTCCAGCACGATGAGCGGAAGCGCGTCGATGTCGGACAGGTGGATCAGCGCATCGGCCAGCGACAGCGCCGCGAGCAGCCGGCCCTCGGGAAGCATTCCCATGACCTCGACCTCCCGGCCCAGCCCGTTCTCCCGGATGAGGGCGTCGATCCTGTGCCGGGTGGCCTCGTCGCAGGAGCCGATGAGCTGCGCGCTGAACGCCTGTCCCCGCCGCTTGAGGATCGAGCAGACCTCGAGGAACAGGAACGTCCCCTTGGCGTCCGACAAGCGCCCGGCGTGGACCAGCGCGATGCTGCCGTCCCGACCACCAGTCGGCTTCGGGCCGGGGAAGCGGCGCGGCAGGAAGGTCTTGATCTGGTATTGCGGGACGGCCGGGGGCAGCGCGAGTTCCTCGACCTGGCTGGTTGAGATCAGCGCGATCCCGTGCGCGGACCGCAGCAGGCTGGCGCTCAGGCGCCGCAGCCGCGCGTGCACCTGGGGGAACGCATGCGCGCCCAGATGCGGCGTCACCAGCACGCGGTAGCCGAACAGGCGGCCCGCCAACAGCAGCAGCAGGTCCGGCAAGGCGCCGTATTGCAGCCACAGGCAGTCCCAGGCCTGCTTGCGGCGCCGGAACATCTGCCAAATGCATACCGCCAACCGGCCAGACGACGCCACCCGGAGGTAAGCGGTGTTGGAGTGCACCCAGTCAACCCGGTGGCCACCGATGCTGGTCAGGGCATCCTGGGCACGCTCGCAGAACGATTCCAGGCCGCCGCGATGGGACATCGTTCCGCCAACGAGCAAGATGTCCATGCCAATACCTTCCGAGGACCCCGGGCATTAGAGGTATCACCCTGTTTACTTATGTTCAACTTGGCAACCTCCATTGATAAGGCCCCAGCGTTTTAGGAACCAAAACTTAGTAAAATATAGCAATGCATAGAAATGTATATTTAGTACATAACGGAATCATACATAATTAAGGTGGAACATCTTTGCAATCTCTCTGATGTATGGGCGGTCACATCGGTAAGGCAGAGAGTTCCAGATGGCAGCTTCGTCTTTGGCGACCACCACGGCTGTGGCTACAGGCTCGGCTTCGACTATCGGCGCCGTGCAGGCAGCCAGCGCCAGGAGCTTCGTGAACTCCGTGGGCGTCAACGCGCACATGGACTCCGGCAGCCCGGTGTGGACGAACACCCAGCGGATCGCCGCCGAGGTCGCCGCCCTGGGCGTCAAGCATGTCCGCGACGGCACGCCCTATGATTGGGCATTGCCGGAATATGTCGCCTTGGCGAAGGCGGGCGTCGCCTTCGACCTGAGCCAGGTCAACCCGACCGCGGCCGCCTTCACCACGGTGGGTTCGACGGAGGACGCGCAGCGGGCGGCGGCCCTGGCACTCGCCGTGCCCGGCAGCGTGGAAAGCATGGAGGGCGCGAACGAGTACAACATCAGCAGCTACAGCCTGAATGGCAGCAATTCCTACGGCAACCTGGCCTGGGGCGCCGCCGACGACGCCAGTTTGCACGCGGCGGTCGCGGCAGCGCCGGCCTTGGCCGGAGTGACGGTCGTGGCCGCATCGACGGCGCTGGTCGATAGCGCCCCGAACGTGTCGGCCTCCGTCGATGCCTCGAACTGGCATGTCTATGGCGGGGTGGGCGAGCAGCTTGGCGCCAAGATGGCGGCCGGGATCGCCGCAGCGCAGGCGACGGCGCCGGGCAAGCCGGTCTATGTCACGGAAACCGGCATCTCCAGCTCCGGCTACGGCAGCGCCACCTGGGGCGTGACCGACGAGGCGACGCAGGGCGTCATCCTGACCAACGCCGTGCTGGAAAGCTTCAAGGACGGCGCCTACCGCACCTTCCTCTACGAGCTGCAGGACGACACGTCGAGCACGGCGCAGGAGAACGCCTTCGGCCTGTTCCGCACGGACGGCAGCGCCAAGCCTGCGGCAACCGATATCGGCAACCTGCTGCGCCTGCTTGCGGACCCGGCCGGCGCATCCAAGCCGTTGGGCAGCCTCGCCTACAGGATCGCCGGGCTTCCCGCCACCGCCTCCTCCATGCTGCTGCAGAAGTCGGACGGCACGTTCGACCTCGCCGTGTGGAACGGGGGCGCCACGCTGTACAACGGCACCGCCGGCGTGACGCCGCCCACGTCCAACGTCACGGTCACGTTCGCGAACGCCGCCCAATCGGTCAGCGTCTATGATCCGGTCGCCGGCCTCGCCGCGGTGCAATCCAGCGCCAATGCATCCTCGGTGTCGTTCGGGCTGTCCAAGGACCCCGTGATCCTCGAAATCAAGCCCGCCACGCCCACGCCTGCGGCCCCCCTGCCGGCGACGGACACCCTGGTGGTGAGCCTGTCGGAGGACGCCTGGCAGGGCGACGCGCAGTGCGTCGTCACCATCGACGGCAAGACGCTCGGCGGCACGGTGACGGTCACGGCGTCCCACGCCAAGGGCCAGTCGCAGAGCGTCAGCCTCGCCGGCCAGTGGGGACCCGGCGCCCACGACGTGGGCGTGCAGTTCATCAACGACGCCTGGGGCGGCACCGCCGCCACCGACCGCAACCTCTACGTGAACGGCGTCTCGCTCGACGGCCAGGCCGCCCCGGGCGCGCCCGTCGCCCAGTATGCCAACGGCACCGCCCATGTCGCCACCGGCACAAGCCCGCTCGTGCTGCAACTGTCGGAGGACGCCTGGCAGGGCGACGCGCAGTTCACCGTGAGCGTGGACGGCAAGCAGCTCGGGGGCGCGCAGTCGGTGAGCGCGTCGCACGGCGCCGGGTCGGTGCAGAACTTCGGCTTCGCGCAGGCGATGGCGGCGGGTGCGCACGACGTCGCGGTGTCGTTCCTCAACGACGCCTGGGGCGGCACGGCGGCGACGGACCGCAACCTGTATGTGCAGGCCATCGACGCCAACGGCGCGGCGCTCCCCGGCACCGCCGCCAGCCTGTTCACCACCTCCACCCAGCACTTCTCCGTGGTGGTGCCGGCTTAGGCCTGACGGGCGGCCCCCTGCC
>CAXTTB010000116.1:0-8951 GCA_964246905.1 uncultured Acetobacteraceae bacterium
GCGCCTGCGTCGTCACGTCCAGCGCCGTGGTCGGCTCGTCGGCGATCAGCAGCGCCGGCTCCAGCGCCAGCGCCATGGCGATCACCGCCCGCTGCCGCTGCCCGCCCGACAGCTCGTGCGGGTAGGCGCGGGCGGCGGAGGCCGGGTCGGGCAGCCGCACCTCCCCCAGCAGCGCCAGCACCCGGCGCCGCACCTCCCCCCGCGGCAGGTCCATGTGCGCTGTGAACATTTCCCCCACCTGGTCGCCGATGCGGCGCAGCGGGTTCAGCGCCGTCATCGGGTCCTGGAAGATCATCCCGATCCGTGCGCCGCGCACCTGGCGCATCGCAGACGCCGGGAGCGCCAAGAGGTCCGTGCCTGCCAATGCGATCCGCCCCGCCGTGACGCGCACGCCGGGCGGCAGCAGGCGCATGACGGCGCTGGCGGCCATCGACTTGCCGGACCCGCTTTCCCCCACTATGCACAGGATCTCGCCCGCTTCCAGGCTGAACGACACGCCCTGCAGCGCGAACGGCCGGTCCGCGCCCGCGGGCAGCGCCACGGCCAGGCCATCGACCTCCAGCACGGCGCTCAACCGCGGTCCAGAAGCCGCGGGTTCAGCGCGTCGTTCAATCCCTGCCCCACCAGGGACACCGCCAGCACGGTCAGCAGGATCGCGACGCCGGGGATGGCGGACACGTACCACTGCACCCGCAGCACGCCTTTGCCCGCCCCGATCAGGTTGCCCCAGGATGCGACGTTCGGGTCCGACAAATTGAGGAACGCCAGCGCGCTTTCCAGCAGGATCGAGGACGCCATCACCACCCCGGCGTACACGATCACCGGCGGCAGCGCGTTGGGCAGGATCTCGCCCACGATGATCCGGACGTTGCCCATGCCGAGCGTGCGGCAGGACTGCACGAACTCGCGGCTGCGGAGCGTCAGGAACTCGGCCCGGGTCAGCCGCGCGATGGCGGGCCAGGAGACGATGCCGATGGCCAGCGTCACCGTGGTGATCGCCGAGCCGAACACGGCGACCAGCACCAGCAGCAGCAGGAAGCCCGGCAGCGTCTGGAACGCCTCCGTCACGCGCATCAGCGCGTCGTCCACCCAGCCGCCGTAATATCCCGCGACGGCCCCCACCCCGATGCCGATGAGGAGCGACACCGCCGTCGCAACCCCACCGATCAGCAGGCTGGTGCGGGCGCCATGGAACACCTGCGCCATGATGTCCCGCCCGCTCGGGTCGGTGCCGAGCGGGAAGCGCGGGGCGCCGGGCCATTGCAGCGGACGCCCGGCCAGGCCCAGCGGGTCGCCGGGGAAGGCCAGCGGCGCCGCGAGCGCCACCCCCACGACCAGCGCCAGCAGCAGGAGGCCGATCACCGCCGCCGGGCTGCGGAGGTAGCGCCGGACCGCGCGCATTGCGGCTACCGTTCGCCCAGGAGACGCGAGTCTATGCGCGGGTCGAGCCGGGCGTACAGCATATCGACGGCGAAGTTCGCGGCGATGACCAGCAGCGCCGAGACGAACACGATGCCCAGCAGCGTGTTCAGGTCCCGCTGCACCACCGCCTCATAGGCCAGCCGCCCCAGGCCCGGCAGCGCGAACACGCTCTCCACCACCACCGAGCCGCCCAGCAGGCTGCCGACCTGGAGGCCCAGCAGCGTCACCATCGGCAGCATGGCGTTCCGCAGCGCGTGGCGCACCACCACCGCGGTCTCGCTCAGGCCCTTGGCGCGGGCGGTGCGGATGAAGTCCTGGCCCATCACCTCCAGCATCGCCGCCCGCATGATCCGCAGGTACGTGGCAAGGAAGATCAGGCTGAGCGTCGCGGTCGGCAGCAGCAGATGCAGCGCCACGTCCAGCGCCCGGCGCACGCCTGCATAACCGGCGCCGACCTCCTCCAGACCGCCCGGCGGCAGCCAGCCCAGGTGCACGGCGAACACGACAATGCCCATCAGGCCCAGCCAGAAGGAGGGCGTCGCATAGAAGATCAGCCCCACCGTCGAGATCAGCGTGTCCGGCCAGCGGTTGATCCGCCGCGCCGCCAGCACGCCCAGCGCCACGCCCCCGGCGAACGCGAAGCCGAGCGAGGACGCCATCAGCAGCAGCGTGGCCGGCAGCCGCTCCGCGATCACCGCCGCCACGGGCTTGCCGTAGATGGCGGAGTAGCCGAGGTCGAGGCTCAGCAGCCGCAGCAGGTAGCGTCCGAGCCGCACCGGCACCGTGGCGTCCAGCCCGTAGAATGTGCGGAGCTGCGCCATCATCGCCGGGTCGCCGCCGCCCATCTGCGCCATCAGCGCGTCCACCGTGTCGCCGGGGGCGAGCTGCAGCAGCAGGAACAGCCCGGCCAGGATGATGAGCAGCGTCGGCAGGCTGGCCAGCAGGCGCCGTCCGGCGAGGGTCAGGACGCGCAAGGCGGTGGTTCAGGCCGGGGCGAGCCAGGCATCGTGCCAGTCGCCCGACCCCCAGCGCGGCGTGTTCAAGCCGTTCTGCAGCCGCTTGGCCGCCGCCGTCTGGAACTCGCGCTCCGTCACCATCCAGATCGGCAGCTCCTCGTTGACGAGCTTCGTCCACTCGGCGTAGAGCGCGCGCCGCTTGGCCGGGTCAAGCTCGGCGGCGGCCTGGTCGGTGAGCGCATCGACCGCCTCCGACTGCCAGCCCCATTGGTTGGTCCAGGGCGCGCCCGTGGGGCTGCCGGAGCGGTACCAGACGCTGGTGGAGACCGCCGGGTCGCCGCGGTACTGGTGCCAGCCGGTGGCGAGGTCGAAGTTCCAGTCCCGGTACACCGCGGACAGGGCGCCGGCCGTGTCGAGGTTCACGATCTCCACCCTGATGCCCACCGCCGCGAGCGACTGCTGCATGAACGTCGCGAGCAGCGGCACGTCCTCCCCGTTGTTGATCGGCACCAGGCGCAGGGTGAAGCGGACCCCTCCGGCGCCGGGCTTGAACCCGGCCTCGTCCAGCAGGGCGATGGCCCGCTTGCGGTCGAAGGGGTAGGGCGGCGGGTTGCCCGGGAAGAACGCCGCCGAGGCGGACGGGATCGGGCCGGCCGCCGGCTTGCCCTGGCCATACAGGAAGTTCTCGATGAAGAACGGCACGTCGATGGCGTGGGCGATGGCCCGGCGCACCCGCACGTCCGCCAGCTCCTTGCGGCGGTGGTTGAACTCCAGCGTGTTGTTGAAGGCGTTGGCCTCCGACCCGCGGGTGGTGACGACGTAGGCCGGGTCGGATTTCAGCCGGTCGAGGTCGGCGAGCGAGATGCCGTTGTAGCACGTCACCTGGACCTGCCCGGTCTCCAGCGCCGCCGCCGCGGCCGCGCGGTCGGTGATGAACCGCCAGACGATGCGGTCCACGTAGGGGAAGCCCTCGCGCCAATAGGCCGGGTTGCGGTCGGCGATGACGTACTGGCCGCGCTCGTACTGCATGAAGCGGAACGGCCCGGTGCCGATGGGCGCGGTGTTGGCCGGGTTCTCCAGGACATTCGTGCCCTCGAACACATGACGCGGCACGACATAGCCGAGGTCGCACAGGGCGCGCAGCAGCAGGTCTTGCGGCATCGGCCGGCCGTAGCGGAACACGGCGGTATGCGGGTCCGGGGTGTCCACGGCTTGCAGGTATTGCTGCAACTGGGTGCCGTAGTTGAGGTATTTCTTCCACAGCTCCATGGCGCTGTACTGCACGTCCGCCGCGGTGAACGGCTGGCCGTCATGCCACTGCACGCCGTCCCGCAGGCGGAAGGTCACGGTCTTGCCGTCCGGCGCCGCCTCCCACCCCGTCGCCAGCACCGGCGCGGGCTTGCCCGAGGCGTCGAGATCGACCAGCCCCTCCACCATCTTGCTGGTGATGATATAGACGCCGGTGGAGGCGCGCAGCGCCGGGTTGAGGATGCGCTGCTCCCCGCTGAGGTGCGAGGTCAGCACGCCGCCCCGCTTGACCGCGGTTGGGCCTGCGTTTCCTTGGGCGGTTGCGCGCCGGATGAACGGCAGGCCGACGACCGCCGGGGCCAGCCGCATCGCGCCGCGTCGGGTCAGCGTCATTGGATCGGCCTCGCTTGGAAGGTGGGGCAGGGGGCGCTGGCTTGGCCGGCAGGCGCATTCTGTCGGGGCGGGTTGGCGCTGTCGAGGGACCAGCCCGGCAGCGACGTCCCTTCTGTGATTGGTCTCCTCCGGTCAAGGCCGCGGGTGAGAAGAGCTACCGCGACCGCGACCCGCAAGCAGGTCGTTGGACCAATCCGTGTTCTCCGACCAAGCAAAGCCGATGTTGGCAAAAGATGCTCCCCCGAGAGCAATCTCCTCGGATGCCACCTTCTTGCCTCCAAGGTGCTCGTAAAACGAAGAAGCCGGATTGACCTGGAGGACCCAAACGCCGAGGCCGCCGCCACACTTGAAGAGAGTTGCAGCACAAGCCTGGAACAAGGCACGTCCGACCCCGAAACCTTGTCTCTCCTGTCGAACATACAGTGCGTAAAGTTCGCCCGAGGACTTCAGTAAGGGCGAACGGGCAGGGCCGCCGCTTCCAAACCCAAGTACGCGCCCCTTGTCGTCAATTACGACGAAGCAGGTACAGTCTTTCCGTGCAAGCCGTGCGTGGTACCGCTCTTCTTGCTGAGCCACGGACATCCCATCCAGAAAAGCGTCAGGTAGGCGGCCACGAAACGTCGTGCGCCACGTATCTACGAGAACGCTTGCAATCTCGCCTGCATCTGCGGGCACTGCAGGACAAAGCTCGAACTCAGGCATTGCTGCCATCCCTCACGCCAGCACGGCGGGCAAGCCAGCGGCAAGCCGCCGGCGGGCGCGTTCTCGAAGTTGGCGAGGCCCCCCGCGTCCGCGTTGCGTCCCAGCACCTCCTGGTAGAACACGTTGAGGTCGCGCCCTGCCTCATCCGAATGGGCCAGGCCCGAGCGGAGCTGGTCCGGCGTCGCGCCGCCCGCCAGCGCCGCCGTGTTGGCCGTGAGGCCCCCCAGGTCGGCATCGCGGCCCAGCACCTGCTGATACAGCGCCTGGATGCTGGCCTCGGCCGACGCCAATTGCGCGAACTGCGGGCGCAGGGCCGCTTCCGCTTGCGCTTGCGGCTGCCCGGCCCCGAGCGCCGCCTCCACGTTGGCCAAAACCCCTGGGTCGGCGTCCACGCCCAGCACGTCGCGGTAGAAGCCGTTGACCGCCGCCTTGGCCGCGTCCGAGTGCGCGGCCTGCCGGCACAGGTCCTGCGGCGACGCGCCGCCTGCCAAGGCCTGTGGCTTGGCTGCGAGCGTGGCGGGATCGGCGGTGGTCCCGAGCATCTGCTGGAACAGGGCGGCGGCCTGCTGGTAGGCCGCGTCGTCCGCGTCGGCCTGGCCGGGCACGGTGCTGGACGATGACGACCCCTGCCGAGAACTGACGCTGGCCGAAATCGCACGCGCACCCGAGTGTCACCCAGCGAGCCTAGAGATCGAATGCCTCCACGTCACGCCACCGTCTCATGCGGCGATCTCGCAAAGGTGTGAGAGCGTCTGCGGCGTGAAGGTCGCAGTGCATGTGGCGACGCTTACGGCAGGTGGCCGGCCCGGGTTCCTATGGGTCGGCCGGCGATCTCCTTCCGATCGCGGGATGCAGTGCGGTTCATGAAGGAAGCCTTGCGGGATCAGCCCTTGGCCGTCCCCAACGCCCGCACCTCGTCGCGCCAATCGTGCCGCTCCTTGAAGCCCAGCACCTCACGCGCCTTGCGGTTGCTCAGCGGCGCCTCCTGCCCGGCCAGCTCCCGCGTCATCGGGACGCCTGGGCACCACCGCGCCAGGAACGCCGCCGTAGGCCCCTCCGCCGTGATCGTGTCGTTCACGGCGTTGAACACCTGGAAGCCCAGCCCGTCCCGCTGCAGGCACAGGTGCACGATCTCCGCGAGGTCGCGGGCGTCGATGTAGCTCCAGGCGTTGCGCTTGCGGGACGGCGGGTCGGCGACGAAGCCCGGGAACTGCCCGTACTCGTGCGGCTCGATCACGTTGCCGATGCGGAGCGCGTAGATGTCCGCGCCGAAGCGGGCGGCAAAGGCGCGCGCCGTCCGCTCGTTCACCACCTTGGACAGGCCGTAGCTGTCCATGGGGTCGGTGTCGTAGTCCTCCTCCAGCGGGAAGCCGTGGAAGTCCTTGTCGCCTTCGGCGAAGCACACCCCGTAGGTCGTCTCGCTCGACGCGATCACCACCTTGCGGATGCCGAGCTTCATCGCGGCCTCGATGACGTTGTAGGTCCCCATCACGTTGACCCGGAACGTCTCGTTGTCGGGGTGGATGAGGATGCGCGGGACGGCGGCGAAATGGACCACGGCAGCGACCGGGCCGGGCGCCTGGCCGGCGCCCAGGCCCTTGCGGTCGAAGTGCGAGGTCATGGCGTTGAACACCTGCGCGCCGTCCGTGATGTCGCCGAGCAGGGTTTGGACGGTTGGATGCGGGAAGGGCTGAAGGTCGAAGTTCAGCAGGTGGTAGCCCTGGTCGTGCAGGTAGGGCAAGGCGTGCCGCCCGGCCTTGCCGGTGCCGCCGGTGAACAAGACCCGCATCGCCATCGCTGATTCCTCCGTTGCGCGCCGCTCTCGATGGGCCGGCTCCGCGGGCAGCATAGCGGCAAGCCGGGCGCCGGGTCGATGCCGCCTGAAAACGCGGATGAGAAAATCCGAGTAAGTCGGTGTAGATCCTACGGCGGCATTTAACGTAAAACCGCGAAGGCAGGTTCACGATGGGCGTGCTGTGGAGAAGTTCTGTAAGTCTGCGATTCTTTGGCGATGCCCTTGACCCTGAGCAGGTGACGATTGCTCTCGGATATCCGCCGGACGCCGAGATACGCCGGGGCGAGCCATGGCGCCCTTCCCGACGGGGAGGGGAGGTCATCGCCCGTACAGGATCGTGGCGTAGGGAAGTGCCCCGTCGCGAGCCGGGCGATCTTGATGGCCAGATCGTCGAGCTTCTCGCGCCGCTGACAACGGACATGGCGGTCTGGGAGCGTCTGGCGCACGATTTCGAGGCTGACATCTTTTGCGGCTTGTTCCTGGGCAGCCTTAACGAGGGCATCGAAATCAGCCCGCAAACGCTTTCAGCTGTGGGCCAGAGACACCTCAAGCTGGATTTCGACATCTATGGGACGGTTGGGTCAGCGGAGGACGACGTATTGGCTTAAACCCCGCCCTCCACCCTCCGCCGCATCGCCTCCAGCGTCCGGGTCATCAGCCCGTCCGCCGTCATGAACCCGTCGAGCACCATGTAATGGTGCGCCCCCTCGATGGGCAGCGCCTCACCGGCGTTGCCAACCGCCTGCCAGGCCGACAGGAAGTCGAGCGACTGCTTCCGGAATGACCCGGACTCGGCGCCCCCCCAGGCGGCGACGAGCGGGGCGGGCACCGAGCGGACGTGGAACAGCGGGCTGTTGCGCTCGACCTCCTCGGCAGTCAGGCGCAGCTTCGGCTGCAGGAAGCTGGCGGGGAACGGGCGCAGGTCGAACAGGCCGCTGATCGGAATGCCGCCTTTGACCAGGTTGTCCGGCAGGCCGTACTCCTCCTCCCACTCCGTGAGCATCGCCATGGCGGCGAGGTGCCCGCCCGCCGAGTGCCCGGCGACGTAGATGCGCCCGGGGTCGCCGTTGAAGGACGCGGCGTGGCGGTAGGTCCAGGCGATGGCCGCGCGGGCCTGGCGGACGATCTCGGTGATCGTGACCGCCGGGCAGAGCGCGTAGGTGACGTTGACGACCGCGTAGCCGGCCGCCACCGGCCCGGGCGCCACCATGTCGAAGGCATGGGCGGTCAGCGCCTTCCAGTAGCCGCCATGCAGGAACACCAGCACCGGCGAACCCGGCGCCGCCGCGGGGAAGACGTTGGCGCTCTCGGCCCTGGTCGGGCCGTACGGCACGTCCGTTTGGTGGGGGAGCGACGCCCGGGCCGCGGCGCTGCTGTCCAGGAAATGCTTCACGCAGGCGCCGAAGTCCGGAACAGACTTTTCCGCGTTGTACTCGGCGTCGAGTTCCTCCTGGGTCGCGTAGCCGCCGTATAAGGGTCTCATCCGCTCGGTCCTTCGACAAGGGCCGGCAGCTTCGCCGCATCCGCCCGGCTTGGCCAGGCCTTCCCGACCCGGCCTCGTCAGGGCCGGAGCACGGTCAGCCGGAAGGGGCCGGCGTTGCCGGCGGCGTGCGCGACGGCCTCGTTCGCCTCCTCCAGGCCGAACTCCGCGACCGCCCATTGGCGCAGGTCCAGCAGCCCGGACCGCGCCAGCGCGATCAGGCGGGCGTTGGCCGTGGCCGGGTACATCCACTGGCCGATGACCGAGATGCAGTTCCGCATGATCCACGGGTAGGGCAGCGCCAGGTCGTCGCCCCCCGACATGCCGACGCCACCCATCAGCACCACCCGGCCGTACTCCCGCACCGTCATGGCGGCGGCCCGCACCGGCCCCGTGCCGGCGGAGGGCGGCAGCAGGTCCAGCACGCAGTCGATCGGGCCGGGCGCCGCCCGCTTCATCCGCTCGCGGTCCTCGGCCTCCTCGCCGGTGAGCGTCACGGTCCGCACCCGCGGGCCGAAGCGGCGGGCCAGGTCCGCCAGCACCGCCTCGTTCCGGCCCGGCGCCACGACGCAGCCCGCCCCCATCGCGAGCGCCACCGCGACGCCCGCGGCTCCGAAATTGCCGGTGGCGCCGCTGACCAGCAGCGTCTCCCCGGCCTGCAAGCGCGCCGCGAGCAGGCCGCCGTACGGCACGAGCACCGTGTTCAGCGCGCACCACATCCCGGCATCCGCCGGGTCGATGGGACCGAGCGGCACCGCGTTCTCCGTCGGCACCAGCATCTGCTCGGCAAAGGGGCCGTGGTGGAAATGCCGCGCCAGGCGCAGGCCGCCTGCGCCGCGGGCGCTCAAGCCTTGCAGGGTGATGTCGGGGGTGAGCGCATCGTCGCGCGCCCGCACGGTCGGGTCGCAGAGGACCCACTCGCCCACCGCAAGGCGCGTCGCGTCCGGCCCGGTGG
>CAXTTB010000117.1:0-6621 GCA_964246905.1 uncultured Acetobacteraceae bacterium
CGTTGTCCAAGATGTGGGTGCTGCGCCGCATCCTGGGTCCGATGGGCATGACGGATGCGATGGATTTTCTTTTAGACAAGCTGAAGTACTCGAAGACCAACCAGGATTTCTTCGACGCGATGAATACCTAATAGGAGTAGGCGGCTACCCGCCGCCGGGTGGCCGCCGTAGAGACGTCGTACGATAGATGTCCGCGAGCGGCACCCGGAAGGCGATGCTTTCCAGGATCAGGTCGCCGTTCAGGATGGTTTCCGCTTCTTCCGGCCAGGTGCCGTCTGGTCGGCGGCGCAGGATTTCAGCGCCGATGCTGGCGCTGTATAGCACGAGGACTTCACGTAAGCTCGGGATGGTGATGTAGGTCCAAACGTTGGACCAGGTTTCCGTCTGGTTGCTTGGCGAAAGAATTTCGACGATCAGCACCGGATCGGTAATGGCAGACTGTTGCTGAGGTTCACTGCATCGTACGGCGATATCAGGAATACGCACATTGGAGCGGCCCCGAACGCTCGGAACCACGCCAGGTGTTGACAAGGCTGAGCACGGGCTTCCGTTCGCAACGAGGTGGTTCCCGATCAGTCTGCCCAATTCGTTCTGCAAAGCCGCATGGTTGGTTTGGGTGGGTGCCATGGCCTGCGGCTCGCCATCGACAAGCTGCCACGTCAAGCCGTCGCCTGAGTCCCAATCCAGGAACTCATCGACCGTCATCCGCACAGGCATCTTCGCGGCTGCAACCATGGATCAGACCCTAACACAGCCGCCCCGCCAGTCCACTGATCCCCGGTTGCGCCGGCGTGCATTGCACAGTTAAAGATATCCTTATATACCGCCGCGCAAATCAGGAGCCGCAAGACATGCCCGACGTGAACATCCCCCACGACTACAAGGTCCGCGACATCTCCCTCGCCGAATGGGGCCGCAAGGAGATCCTGATGGCCGAGGACGAGATGCCCGGCCTCATGGCGCTGCGGGCCGAGTACGGCGCGTCGAAGCCGCTCAAGGGCGCGCGGATCGCCGGCAGCCTGCACATGACAATTCAGACGGCCGTGCTGATCGAGACGCTGACGGCGCTCGGCGCCACCGTGCGCTGGTCGTCCTGCAACATCTTCTCGACCCAGGACCACGCCGCCGCCGCGGTGGCCGTGGCGGGCACCCCGGTGTTCGCCTGGAAGGGCATGAACGAGCAGGAGTTCTGGGACTGCATCGAGGCCACGGTGCAGGGGCCGGACGGCTGGACGCCGAACATGATCCTGGACGACGGCGGCGACCTGACCAAGCTGATGCACGAGAAGCATCCGGAGCTGATGGCCGGCGTGAAGGGCCTGAGCGAGGAGACCACCACCGGCGTGCACCGGCTGTGGGAGATGGCGAAGGCCGGCACGCTCACGGTGCCCGCGATCAACGTGAACGACAGCGTCACCAAGTCGAAGTTCGACAACCTGTATGGCTGCAAGGAGTCCTTGGTTGACGCGATCCGCCGGGGCACGGACGTGATGATGGCCGGCAAGGTCGCCGTCGTCGCTGGCTACGGCGACGTGGGCAAGGGGTCGGCGGCGAGCCTCAAGAACGGCGGCTGCCGGGTGCTGGTGACGGAGGTGGACCCGATCTGCGCGCTGCAGGCGGCGATGGAGGGCTACGAGGTCGTCACCATGGACGACGCGGCGCCGCGCGGCGACATCTTCGTGACCGCCACGGGCAACATCGACGTCATCACCGTCGACCACATGCGCGCCATGAAGCACCGCGCCATCGTGTGCAACATCGGCCACTTCGACAGCGAGATCCAGATCGAGGGCCTGCGCAACTTCAAGTGGGAGAACGTGAAGCCGCAGGTGGACGAGGTGGTGTTCCCCGACGGCAAGCGCCTGATCGTGCTGAGCGAGGGGCGCCTGGTGAACCTCGGCAACGCCACGGGGCACCCGAGCTTCGTGATGTCCGCCTCCTTCACCAACCAGGTGCTGGCGCAGATCGAGCTGTGGACGGCGCCGGCGGGCAAGTACCGGAACGAGGTCTATACCCTGCCGAAGCAGCTCGACGAGAAGGTGGCCGCCCTCCATCTCGCCAAGGTCGGCGCGGCGCTGACCAAGCTGACGCCGAAGCAGGCGGAGTACATCGGCGCCGGCGTGTCCGGCCCGTTCAAGCACGACCTCTACCGCTACTGACCCGGCCATCCCCCCCCCCCCCCCCCCCACCCCCCCGCCCCCCCCCCCCCCCCCGCGCGGGGGCCCCCCGCCTCTCAAGTTCGTGACCGAACTTGAACGTAACGTCACGAAGCTGTCGTGGAGTCGGCTTGCCTGTTGGCTAGGGTCCCGCGAAACTGAATGGGATCACGCCGATGTCAGACATCACCATGGGTGCCGTGGGAGGGACTGCGGGAACGGCGCAGCCCCGTGGCCCCAACCTCGACGCCAAGGCGCACGGCTCCGTCGCCATCATCGTCATCGGGCTGCTGGTCGTCGGCATCGGCTTCGTGGTGCAGGGCCTGACGCATGACATCTCGGCCGCCGGCGGGCCGCCGCTGGCCACCGCCGCCATCGTGCTGCTGGGGCTGGCGCTCCTGATCGCGCTGGGGTTCGAGTTCGTCAACGGGTTCCACGACACCGCCAACGCCGTCGCCACCGTCATCTACACGCACAGCCTGCCGGCGCAGTACGCGGTGGTGTGGTCGGGGTTCTTCAACTTCCTCGGCGTGCTCACCTCCTCGGGCGCCGTCGCCTTCACCGTGGTGAGCCTGCTGCCGGTGGAGCTGATCCTGCAGGTCGGCAGCAGCGCCGGGTATGCGATGATCTTCGCGCTGCTGATCGCGGCCATCGTCTGGAACCTGGGCACCTGGTCGCTCGGGCTGCCGGCCAGCTCCTCCCACACGCTGATCGGCTCGATCATCGGGGTGGGCCTGGCCAACCAGTTGCTCAGCACCAACACGAGCGTGTCGGGCGTGGACTGGTCCCAGGTGTGGGGCGTGTTCAAGGCCCTGCTCGTTAGCCCCATCGTCGGCTTCACCTGCGCGGCACTCCTGTTGCTGCTGATGAAGGCGGTGGTGAAGTCGAGGCAGCTCTATGAGGCGCCGGACGGCAACAGCAAGCCGCCGGCGTGGATACGCGGCCTGCTGATCCTGACCTGCACCGGCGTGTCCTTCGCGCACGGCTCGAACGACGGGCAGAAGGGCATGGGCCTCATCATGCTGATCCTGATCGGCGTGGCGCCCACGGCCTATGCGCTGAACCGGGCGCTGCCGGACAGCAGCACCCCCGCCTTCATGCAGGCGACCGCGCAGGTGGAGGGCGTGTTCACCGCCCGCGCGCAGGGCCAGTCCGTGCCCCCCGACCAGGCGCGCGACCGGGTGACGCGGGCGGTCCAGGAGAAGAGCTTCGACAAGCCGGAGGTGTACGCCGCCATGTCCAGCCTGGCGCACGACATGGGCGCGCAGGTGCAGGGCTACGGCGCGATCAAGCGCGTGCCGGCGGAGCAGGTGCAGAACGTCCGCAACGACATGTTCCTGGCCTCCGAGGCCGTGCGCCAGATGCAGAAGCAGGGCGTGGCGTTCAGTGCCGAGGAGGGCGCGGCGCTGAAGGGCTGGCGGGGCGAGCTTGACGCCGGCACCAAGTTCATCCCGCTCTGGGTCAAGGTGGGGGTCGCGGTGGCGCTGGGCCTCGGCACCATGATCGGCTGGAAGCGGATCGTGGTGACGGTGGGCGAGCGGATCGGCAAGACGCACCTGACCTATGGGCAGGGCGCGGCGGCTGAGCTGGTGGCCATGCTGACCATTGGTGCGGCGGACGTGTACGGCCTGCCGGTCTCGACGACGCATGTGCTGTCGAGCGGCGTCGCCGGCAGCATGGCGGCCAACGGGTCGGGCCTGCAATGGAGCACGGTGCGGAGCATCGCGATGGCCTGGGTGCTGACGCTGCCGGCGGCGGCGCTGCTGGCGGGCGGGTTGTACTTCCTGTTGCGTCAGATCGCCTGACGGCTCCCGCCAAGCCTGATGCCGCCGCGTCAGGGCTGAAAACAATGCACCCTTGGCCTGCAAGCGTGTCCGGTGCTGCCAGAGGCGCCGGACACGTTCCTGCGCGCGGGTAGCGTGCCCCCGCCGTCCGGAGTCTTTCGCGCATCCACGGCGGAAGCACTCCCCATCGGCGCAGGATGAGGCCGGGCTGCCGCGCAGTCTGAGGCCTGTGCCTGACAGGCCCGCGTCACGTGTTGCGGAACGGGATGGGTCCGGACCCCGTCTCGGCAGCTCAGTCCATGGTCCCGCTTCCGGATGACGCCAGGCGGCCAACTCTGGAACGGGTGGGATAAACTTGCCGTGAGCGAGGTTTGTCGGCCATAAATTGATTGCACATCGGCCAAGGGAGCAGGTTTAAAATAAAAATACTAATAATAGGGAGCAAAAACGTGTCAAGCGTGGCATTCGGCAAGACATGGCGTCCAATTATTAAGAATATCAATCTTTTTGCGGTAAGCTGCATCCTATCGAGCGCAGCTTGGGTCAGCACCGCGTCGGCGCAGCAGCCTTTGCAGGAACCGCCGGTCTTTGCCAGCCAGGATGGCAGCTTGAGCGTGCTGATGATCGCAGCCAAGCGCCCGGCGGTGCGCCTCGGGCCGGTGACGACGGACCTTTGGACCTATGAGGTCTGCTATCTCCCGGAACCTGGGGCCAATGCGTGCCCGGCGGGCGCCGGACAGTCCGGCCTGGGCGGCGTGCGTCTCGCTTTACAGACGGGCGACAAGCTCTCCGTGCGCCTGGTCAACAAGCTTCCCATCGTTCCGGACGCCGACCACATCATCGACAACCCGTACCTGATCGACAACCCGACCAACCTGCACACGCACGGCCTGATCGTCGAGCCGCACCGGGCCGTCGGACCCAAGGACACCTACGGCGACTACGTGTTCGTCGAGACCACCAACCCGGCAAACAAGGCGTTGCCGCCGGGCGTTGCCTCCGTCACCCCGGTGCACCCTGGCTTGGACGTGGCGGAAGGCGCGGTGGAGTATCGATACCAGATCGACGCGGCCCACCCCGCCGGGTTGTTCTGGTTCCACCCGCACATGCACGGCGTGGCGCTGAACCAGGTGACGGCTGGGCTGGCCGGGATTATCACCATCGGCTCCTCCGCCGAGGGATGCGCCGACGACGCCTGCGCGGTTGCGGTGCAGCAGTCCGGCATCCGTCACCTCATCCTCAAGGACACGCAGGTGCAGAAGGGCGGCGTGCTGAGCACCCAGCCGGACCCTGGCTTCTGCGATGGCGCCCCGGCGGCTCCGCGGCAGGGGCTTTGCGCCGGGCAGGGTCCGTTCGCCGGCGGCTCGTGGATGCACACGGTCAACGGCCAGGCCTATCCCCAGATGACCGTTGGCGGAGCGGGCGAGGTCTGGCGCATCCTGAACGCCGCAGGCAGCCGCTCCTACGAGCTGTCCGTCGTGGACGCCAAGAATGGCCAGCCGATGCCGCTGCAGCTTGTCGCCATCGACGGGATCTCCATCAGCGTGAAGCCCGGCGCGACGCTCTCCCAGATGAAAGGACTTCTCGCCGGCAAAGCCGATCCGAAACCCTGTCCCGGCGCTGGCGCCAGCGGGCAGACCCAGGCGATCTGCGCGGACGTGGTGCGTATGATGCCCAGCTCGCGGGTCGAGGTCCGCGTCCTGCGCCATGACAACGGCGCCAAGGCGCGAGACATGATCTTCCGCACGGCGCAGTTCGACACCGGCGACGGCAACCTGGGCGACCATTGGCCGGCGGTCGATCTGGCCTCCGTGGTCCTGGAGTCGCGCAAGGCGTCGGTTCCCGACCAGCTCGCCGTCCAGGGCAGCGCGCAAGGGGCGTTGTCCTCGTCCGGGCAACTAGTCGCCCCGGCGTCGCTGCAAGTGCCCGGCACCGCGACCACCGTGCAGGCGTCCGCAGCCGGCTCGAACGTGACAACGGCCCCGGACGGCTCGGTGGCGCAAGCCAGCCTGGCCCAGGCGACAACCGACGCCATCACGCCGGACACCCTGTTGGGGCGGGTGCGCGACCCGGCCTGCCAGCCGCTTGCGGCCGGACACCGCCGCCGCATCCTGTTCGGCTTCCCGACTGACACGACGTTCGGCCTGGGCTACGTGGAAGTGGACCAGAACGGCCGGGAGATCGAGGCGACGCGGGTGCCGATCCAGCCGTTCGATCCGGTCAAGCCGGTCGTCTGCGTGTCGTTGCCGGGCGGGAACAGCGTGCAGGAGGTCTGGGAACTCGTGAACCTCACCTCCGAGGACCACAACTTCCATATCCACCAGACACGCTTCTATCTCCTCTCGGGCGGCGCCTCGGGCGGCACCACGATCCCGGGCACGATCAACGACGCCGTCGTGCTGCACGACAACATACCGTTGCCGCGCCCGACCCCCGCCGCCAACGCCGCCAGGTGCACCGGACTGCTCGCGGCCGTGCAGTCCGGGGCGTGCAAGCCGACCACGACGGTTGTGGCGATCCCGTTCCGGGAACTCGGCGACTTCGTGTTCCACTGCCATATCCTTGAGCATGAGGACGGCGGCATGATGGCGCGCATCCGCGTGGCCATCGCGCGCCCGTCCTGACGGCGCGGCGCCTATGCCGGCTCGGCACGGTTGGCCTGGAACAACCCGGTCTCGCGT
>CAXTTB010000117.1:6631-8830 GCA_964246905.1 uncultured Acetobacteraceae bacterium
GGAGGGGGGAATGTTGGCGCGCATCCGCGTGGCCATCGCCCCCCGGGCGTGACCGCCGGCCGCCCATGCAGGCTCCACGAGCCAACATGGGCGGCGGACCCCGGGTTGAGGCAACGGCTTGGGAGTGGTTCCGCGTCATGCGCCATCGGGTGATTCTATCGGGCTTGGCCTGCTTGGCTGCCGGCTCCAGCGCCTTTTACGCTTCGGGCGGGTCCGATTCCCCGAACCGCAGCCAACGCGCGCCCGCGCTGGGGTTCGTCGAGGCAGGGAGTTTCAAGCGGGACGGCCTGCCGGCGTCTCTGTGCATCGCCGGCGCTGACGCCCCGGCGCTCCGCACGTGGATCAGCGAGCACCCGAAATCGAGGCGGGGACGCCTGGACCATCAACGCCTGCGCCTCCAAGCCGCTGATTAGAGCGGCCGATGCGGTGGCTTCCCCACGCGCTTGGCGCACTCGCATGTCTCCTCACCGGCATCATCGGCCTGGAGTTGCGGCAGCCGGCGGCGAAAGGCGAGGCAACCGCGCCGCTTGCCGTCCCGTCGCCGCCGCCCCCGTACCCGGTGGCCCTTCCCGCCGGGCATGGCGCCGAGCACGCGGCAGCCGCCTTGGCCAGGCCGCTATTCAGCGAGGACCGACGTCCACGGCTTCCGTCTCTGCTCCCCGCGGCCGAGCCGCCCTCGGTCCCGCGTCTGACCGGCACCATCATCGGTCCGTTCGGCAAGCGCGCGCTGCTGGTGGATGGCAACAGCGACCGGCCGCTCGTGTTGGGCGAGAGCGGCCGCATGGGCGTTTGGACGGTGGAGGCGATCAGCGAGGGGCTTGTCACGCTCAGGGGTCCTGACGGCGCGCAGGACCTGCGCGTCAGCTTCGGGGCGCCCCTCCAGCCCGACCGGACCATCCGGACCTCCAGCGCAGCACCGCGCATACGCCGGCACAGCCGCACATGACGGCGCGGCGCCGGCGTTCCTAATGCCCGCGCAGGATCTGGCTCAGGAACAGCTTGAGCCGCTCCGTCTGCGGGTTCTCGAACACCTCGGCCGGCGGCCCGGCCTCGACGATCTCGCCGCGGTCCATGAACACCACGCGGTCGGCGACCTGGCGGGCGAAGCCCATCTCGTGCGTCACGCACACCATGGTCATTCCGTCATGGGCGAGGCCGATCATGGTGTCGAGCACCTCCTTGATCATCTCGGGGTCGAGCGCGCTGGTCGGCTCGTCGAACAGCATGATCTTCGGCTTCATGCACAAGGCGCGGGCGATGGCGACGCGCTGCTGCTGGCCGCCGGAGAGCTGGCCCGGGTACTTCTTGGCCTGCTCGGGGATCTTCACCCGGGTCAGGTAGCTCATCGCCAGCTCCTCCGCCTCCGCCTTCGGCATCTTGCGGACCCAGATGGGCGCCAGCGTGCAGTTCTCCAGGATCGTCAGATGCGGGAACAGGTTGAAGCTCTGGAACACCATGCCGACCTCGCGGCGGATGGTGTCGAGCGCGCGGGTGTCGTCCGTCAGCTCCGTGCCGTCCACGAGGATGCGGCCTTCCTGGTGGGATTCCAGGCGGTTGATGCAGCGGATCATGGTCGATTTGCCGGAGCCGGAGGGGCCGCAGACCACCACGCGCTCCTTCTGGCCGACGCTGAGGCTCACGTCGCGCAGCACGTGCATGGCGCCGTACCATTTGTTGACGCGGTCCAGCAGGATGGCCGGCTGGTTGCCCATCTCGGTGCGGGGGCGCTCGATGGTGGCGGCTTGGCTCATGGATGTTCCCTGTTTTGATGAGGCGCGCGGATCAGCGCCGGGCGGTGCGGCTGAACTCCTGCTCCAGCCCGTGGCTGTAGCGGGACATGACGTAGCAGAACACGAAGTAGATGGCGGCAAGCACCAAGTACAGCTCCGTGCTGTAGGCCTGCCAGACCGGGTCGGTGATCGCCACCTTGCCGGCGGTCAGCAGGTCGAAGATGCCGATGATGAGGACGAGCGAGGTGTCCTTGAAGAAGCCGATGAAGGTGTTGACCAAGGGCGGGATCACCAGGCGCAGCGCCTGCGGCAGGATGATGAGGCCGGTCTTCTTCCAGTACGACAGGCCCAGCGCGTCCGCGGCCTCGTACTGGCCCTTGGGCAGCGCCTGCAGCCCGCCGCGCACCACTTCGGCCAGGTAGGCGCCGGCGAACAGGATGATGGCGACCTGGGCGCGCAGCAGCTTGTC
>CAXTTB010000118.1:0-8749 GCA_964246905.1 uncultured Acetobacteraceae bacterium
GGGAAGCGCCGGGCGAGGCGCAATGCGATCATCGGCCGGTTGTGCACCTCGATCAGGCTCGGGCGCAATTGCCGCAGTCGGCGCGCGACGCCCCAGACGTAGCGCGCGGTGCGGCTGGCCGGCAGCCACGCCGGCGGGTGGATGGCCTCGAAGCAAGGGGAGGCGAAGGGCGGATGCCGGAGCGCCGCGCCGACCACCACGGTGCGGAACCCCGCTTCCGGGCCGGCGCCGAGCCGCTGCGCCAGGAGGCCGATGGCCCCCACCGACTCGGGGCTGAACCCTTCGTTCGGCGGCAGCACCACAGCGACCAGCCGCGCGTCCGCGGCGCCCTCACCGGGGTCAAGCTCCATAGGGGTCTAGGCGCGCGGCGCCATCTTGGGCCGGGGCAGCGGCCCCTCGTCCCGCAGCCCGTGCCAGGACAGCACCGTCTCGGCCAGGAACGCCGTCAGCGCACCGATGGTGCACGCGACCGCCAGGCCGAACATGAGGAACAGCGCCCACGCCGCCGCCGCGTTGCGGAGCGCGCCCACGAACAGGGTGAACGTGGCGACCGCGGTCGCGCCGCCTCCGGCCGCTCCCAGCGCCACCGCGAAGTCGAGCGCGAAGATCCGCCGCCGCAGCCGGTGCAGGTGGCCCCGCAACGCCTCGGCGTCCGGGCCGTCGGGCTGGGCGCGCAGCAGCTCCTCCGCGTGCTCCAGGTGGTCGGTGATGCGGGCCAGGCGGGTGGAGAACACGTTCAGCAGGGTGCCGATCCCGGACAGCAGGAACACCGGCGTCAGCGCAACCTGGATGATGTGGGCGACGTTCTCCAGGGGCACGCCCATGGCAAGGTCGGGCATGGCGTCAGGACGGCTCACGGACGGGCATGGGCCGCACCATGCCCCAGGCGGGACGCGGGGGCCAGTCGGGCGGGCCGGCGCTGCGCTCCCTCAAGGCTTGGAGAACCCGGCCGCGGCCTTTAATCCACGGCGAGGAGGAGTCCATCCATGCAGCCTGTCAGCGCCGACGCGAAACGCTACGATCCCACCACCATGGTCTTCCATTGGGCCACCGCCGTGCTGGTCGCGGCCCAGTGGCTCGGCGCGCAGACCATCGACTGGTTCCCGCGCGGCCCGCTGCGGGTGGACGCGCGCTCGGTGCACATCACCGCGGGCCTGGTGCTGACCGCCCTGCTGGCGGCCCGGCTGCTGTGGCGCGTGACCCGCGGGCGCCGCCTGCCGCTGGCGGACCACGGCGCGCTGAACCTGGTCGCCAAGGGGACGCATTGGGGCCTCTACGCCCTGCTGGGCGCCATGGTGCTGGCCGGCATGTTCCTGACCTGGACACGGGGCGACAGCATCTTCAACCTGTTCAGCATCCCGGCCTACGACCCCGGCAACCCCGGGCTGAAGGATCAGGTGCTGGAGGTCCATGCGACCATCGGCTGGGTGATCCTGGCGCTGGCCGGGCTGCACGCCGGCGCGGCGCTGGTCCATCGCTACCTTTGGCACGACGGCGTGCTCGGCCGCATGTTGCCCCGGGGGTAGCGGCCAGCCGCCGGGCACGGCGCCCGGCGGCTGAGGCGTCCGGCGGCGCTACTCCGCCGCCATCGGCAGCCCGGCCAGCACCTTGTCGAGCGTGATCGGCAGGTCGCGCACGCGCACGCCCGTCGCGTTGAACACGGCGTTGGCGATGGCCGCCGCCGTGCCGACGATGCCGATCTCCCCCACGCCCTTGATGCCCAGCACGTTCACGTGGTCGTCGCGCTCCTCCACGAACAGCGCGTCGATGTCCGGCACGTCCGCCTGCACCGGCACGTGGTACTCGCCGAGGTCGCGGTTCACCCACTGGCCCCAGCGCGGGTCGAGGATCGTCTCCTCGGTCAGCGCCTGGCCCAGGCCCATGGTGATGCCGCCCAGCACCTGCGACGTCGCCGTGCGGGCGTTGAGCACGCGGCCGATGCCGAAGGCGCCCAGCAGGCGGCGGGTCCGCACCTCGCCGGTGTCCATATCCACGCCGACCTCGGCGAACTGCGCGCCGAAGGAGTGCATGGACCAGTGCTTGGCGGCGTCGCCGGGCTTCTCGTCGTGGGTGGCCTGCAGGCCGTCCTCCGGCGCGGCGCGGGCCAGCAGCGCCGCCAACGCCTCCCCGCGCCCGGCATCGTCGCGGTGGCTGACCTTGCCGCCCTCGAACACGATGGCGTCCGAGTTGAGGCCGCGCAGCGGCGACCCGCCGTCGCCGCGGGCGAGGTCCGCCACCTGCTGACGTATGGCCAGCGCCGCGCCGGTCACGGCGGAGCCGAAGCTCAGCGCGCCGGTCGATCCCGCGGAACCGAAGGCCATCGGCAGGTCGCTGTCGCCGATCTCCACCGTCACCTGGCCGAGTTCCAGCCCCAACGCCTCGGCCGCGACCTGCCGCAGGATGGTGTAGGTGCCGGTGCCGATGTCGGTCGCCGCGAGCTGCACCAGCGCCGTGCCGTCCCTCCGCAGGGTGAAGCGCGCGGAGGTCGGCAGCAGCATCACCGGATAGGTCGCGGCGGCGACGCCCATGCCGACCATCCAGCGCCCGTCGCGCCTGCTGCCCGGTGCCCCGCGCCGGTCCCAGCCGAACCGGGCCGCGCCCTGCTCCAGGCAGGCGGCGAGCGACCGGCTCGACCAGGGCAGGCCGCTCTCGGGATCAGCCGACGGCTCGTTGAGCAAACGCAGCGCGATGGGGTCCATGTTCAGCGCGACCGCCAGCTCGTCCATCGCGCTCTCCAGCGCGAAGCTGCCCGGCGTCTCGCCCGGCGCGCGCATGAAGGACGGCGTCGGCATGGTCAGCCGGGTGACGCGGTGCGTGGTCATGCGGTCCGGGGCGGCGTACATGATCCGGCTCATGACGCCTGAGTTCTCGACGAACGTGTCGTGGCCGGAGGTCTGCGCCAGGTTGTCGTGGCCGGTCGCCAGCAGCCGCCCGTCGCGGTCCGCGCCGAGGCGCAGGCGCTGCCGGGTGCGGGCGCGCTGGCCATGGCCGGTGAACACCTGCTGCCGGGTCAGCACCACCTTGCAGGGCCGTCCCGTCACCTTGGCGCCGATGGCGGCGAGCACGTTGTGCGGCTGCGCGCCGAACTTGCCGCCGAAGCCGCCGCCGACGAAGCGGCTGACCACCCGCACCTGCTGGGGTTCCAGCTTGAAGGTGGCGGCGAGCGCCATGGCGCAGATGGACGGCCCCTGGTTGCAGTCATGGACGGTCAGGCGCCCGTCCGCCCACTCGGCCACCGCGGCGTGCGGCTCCATGGCGTTGTGGTGCTCGTAGGGCGTGTCGTAGGTGGCATCGACCTGCACCGGCGCCGCGGCGAAGGCCTTGGCGAAGTCGCCCTCCGCGGTGTCCGGCGGAGCGCCCCCGGTGATCACGTTGGGCTTGTAGGCGGACGCCTGCGCCGCCTCGAAGTCGAGCGTCGTGGGCAGGCTGTCCACCTCGACCGTGACCAGGCTGGCGGCGTCCCGCGCGGCCTCGTAGGTTTCGGCGACGACGAGGGCGACGAACTGGCCGTGGAACACGATGCGGTCCGTGGCCAGGGCGGGCTTCGCCCCCATGACCTGCACCATCAGGTCGTCGCTTTCGGTGAAGGGCGCCTGCTCCGGCGCGTTCTTGTGCGTGACGACGGCGGCGACGCCGGGCACGCGCTCGGCCGCCTCCGTGCGGATCGCGGTGATGCGCCCGCCGGCCACGGTGGACGGCACGGGGAAGCCGTACAACATGCCCGGCGGGTTATGCTCGGCGGTGTAGCGCGCGGTGCCCGCGACCTTGAACGGGCCGTCGGCGCGCGGGGAGGACAGGCCGATATGGCCGCCACGGTTCTCGATGATGAATTCGGCAACCGCCATGGGTCAGGCTCCGGTCTTGGGTTGGGCCAGTTCGGCCGCCAGGTCAGTCAAAGTGCGGGCGATGACGCGACGCGCCAGCGGCAGCTTGAAGTCGTTGCCCCCCCACCCGCGGGCGGGGGCCAGCTCGGCATCGGCGGCGGCGAGGAACGTGGCCTCCGTCGCAGGCTGGCCCAGGAGCGCCGCCTCCGCCGCGCGTGCCCGCCAGGGCTTGTGCGCGACGCCGCCCAATGCGACGCGGGCGCCCGTGACCTGGCCGTCGGACACGTCCAGCACGGCGGCGACCGAGACCAGGGCGAAGGCGTAGGAGGCGCGGTCCCGCACTTTCCGATATTGCATCCGCCCCATGGGCGCCGGCGGCAGCTCGACCGCGGTGATCAGCTCGCCGGGTTCCAGGGTGTATTCCAGTTGCGGCGTGTCGCCGGGCAGGCGGAACAGCGCATCGACCGGCACGGTCCGCGGCCCGGACGCCCCCTGCACGTGCAGCACGGCGTCCAGGGCCTGCATCGCCACCGCCATGTCGCTCGGGTGGGTGGCGATGCAGTGCTCGGAGGCGCCGAGGATGGCGTGGATGCGGTTGTGCCCGCCGACCGCGCCGCAGCCGCTGCCGGGCTGGCGCTTGTTGCAGGGCCGGGCCATGTCGTAGAAGTAGCCGCAGCGGGTGCGCTGCATGAAGTTGCCGCCGATCGTGGCCTTGTTGCGGAGCTGCCCGGACGCCCCGGCCAGGATCGCCTCCGCCAGCACGGGATAGCGGCGCCGCACCGCCGGGTGCGAAACCAGCGTCGTGTTGTCCGTCAACGCCCCGATGCGGAGGCCGCCCGCCGTCGTCTCCTCGATGTCCGCGAGCGGCAGGCGGGAGATGTCCACGAGGCGCATGGGCGTCTCGATCTGCAGCTTCATCAGGTCGAGCAGGTTGGTGCCGCCGGCGATGTAGCGCGCGTCGCCCCGTCCGCCATGCGCCGCGACCGCGGCCTCCGGCGTCGCGGCGCGCTGGTATGCGAAGGGCTGCATGGCTCAGGCCTCTCCAGCTTGGGCGGCGACCGCGCGCACCGCCTCGACGATGTGCGGGTAGGCGCCGCAGCGGCACAGGTTGCCGCTCATGCGCTCGCGGATCTCGGCGTCCGTCAGCTCCGGCTTGGCGGCCACGTCCGATGCCGCATGGCTCGGCACGCCGTCCCGCACCTCCGCCAACATGCCCGCCGCCGAGAGCAACTGGCCCGGCGTGCAGTAGCCGCACTGGAAGGCGTCATGGTCGATGAAGGCCTGCTGCAGCGGGTGCAGCGCGCCGTCCGTGCCGCGCAGGCCCTCGATGGTGGTGATCCGGTCGCCCTCGTGCATCACCGCCAGCGCCAGGCAGGCGTTCACCCGTCGGCCCTCGACCAGCACGGTGCAGGCGCCGCACTGACCATGGTCGCAGCCCTTCTTGCTGCCGGTCAGGTGCAGGTGCTCGCGCAGCGCGTCCAGCAGCGTGGTGCGCGCGTCGAGGGTCAGGGCGTGGTCCTGGCCGTTGACGGTGAGCATGACGGGCATCATCACCGGCGCGTGCCGGTCAAGCGCGACATCCGACATCGTTGTGTCCTTTCTGGTCAGGCATGGGAACACCCGGCGCCGCGCATGGGGGCCAGGCAAGAGCAGTCCCGGGAGTTGGGCCGCAATGGACGCAGGCGAGCTGCCGTTTGTGCCGCATCGTCATCCAACCTGAGCGCCGCCAGCACGTTCTGCAAGGGCGGCGGGCAGAAATGCACCGCTCCGGCGTCGGCGCTAACCCGGTTGCTTCAGGTCGATCCCCTTTCCGGCCGCGTGCCCGGCGTCGAAGGCGGCGGCGTTCACCGGATGCTCCGCCGGGTTGCGGGACCGGAAGCGCAGGCCGAGCGTCGCCATCGCCGCATCGACCACCCCGGCCTTCGCCAGCACCAGGTCGCGCCCGGACGGCGGGCGCAGCGCCGCCTCCCGTCCCGCCCGCATCGCCGCGAGCTTCGCCTGGATGCCCTCCGACAGGCCGAGCACGAAGGAGGTGTGCAGCGCCCGCCGTCGTCCGCCGCGGCCCCGCCGGTACTCCGGCCCGTTGCGGAAGCGGTTGGCCTCCGCCTCGAAGGCGCCGGCGATCATCGGCATGAGGGCGCCGACCGCCTCGACGTCCGCGGGCAGGCCGAAGAACACCTGGGCCAGCCGGCCCTCCGCGTCCGTCTCGAACCAGAAGCGGCAATCGAAGAACGCCGCGACCGCCGGGGCGCACTCGTCGAGCGGCCCGATGCGGCTGCGTCCGGTCGGCAGGGCCAGGCGGCGGCACGGCTGCGCCCGCAGCTCGAGGTCGGACATCGACAGGCCGTGCCGGTCCAGCAGCGCCGCTGCCTTGGCCGCCGCCGCCATCGCCTCCGGCTCGGTGCAGCCGCGGGCAGTGGTCTTGGCTCGCAGGGCCTCGATGCGGGCCAGCAGCGCCGCGTCGCCGTCCGCCATCGCCGAGCCTACTCGGGCAGCGGGATGAACTCGGCGTCGCCCGCCACCCGGTCGAAGCGCCCGGCGCGCCAGTCGGCCTTCGCCTGCTCGATCCGCTCCCGCCGGCTGGACACGAGGTTCCACCAGACGTGCCGCGGCCCGTCCATCGGCTCGCCCCCCAGCAGCAGCACCCGCGCCGCCGTTTGCGCCCGGACCGTGATGGGGTCGCCCGGGCGCAGCACCAGCAGGCGCCCGGCCTCATACGTGTCGGGGCCGACCTGCACCGAGCCTTCCAGCACGTAGGCGGCGCGCTCGATATGCTCCGCCCCAACCGGCAGGCTGGCGCCGGCGTCGAGCGCCGCGTCGGCGTAGAACATGTCGGAGAACGTCTTGACCGGGGAGCGCGCGCCGAACATCTCGCCGGCGATCACCCGGACGTGCTTGCCCTCCCCCACGACCTCCGGCAGCGCGTCGCGGCCGACATGGGCGAAGCCGGGCGCGGTCTCCTCATGCGCCTGCGGCAGCGCGACCCAGGTCTGGATGCCGTACAGCCGCTTCTCCTGCGGGCGCAGCTCGGCGGCCGTGCGCTCCGAATGCACGATGCCGCGCCCGGCGGTCATCCAGTTGACGGCGCCGGGCTGGATCGCCTGCACGGTGCCGAGGCTGTCCCGGTGCATGATCTCGCCGTCCAGCAAATAGGTCACGGTCGCCAGCCCGATATGCGGATGCGGGCGCACGTCCAGGCCGCGCCCGGCGTGGAACACCGCCGGCCCCATGTGGTCGAAGAACACGAAGGGGCCGACCATCTGCCGCTCCTTGGACGGCAGCGCGCGCCGCACCTCGAACCCGCCGAGGTCGCGCGCCCCCGGCACGATGACCGTTTCCACCAAGGGGCCGTCCGGCCCCAGCATCGGCTCCGCGTCGTCTCCGGCCAGGCGGCTCATGGCGTGTCCCCTTTGCAGCGTTCCAGGGGGAAACATGGTGCGCCCGTCACGGCGGCGCCAGGAAGGCCCCGAACGCCCGCGGGCTTTCGCCCACCTTGATCTTCCGCAGCACCGTGCCGGCGGCCACGTCGATCTCCGCCAGCCGGTTGTCCATCCACACCGCCACATAGGCCCGGGCGCCGTCGGCGGACATGGCGATGCCCTCGGGGTAGTCGCCCACCGCGATGTCGGGCAGGGGCGTGAAGGCGCCGTCGAACACCGACAGCGTGCCGGCGTGCTGGTTCGTGACCAGGATGCGCGAGCCGTCCGGCGTGACCGCGACGGCGTAGGGGAAGTCGCCGACCTTGAGGCGCCGGGCCTCCGTCAGCGTGCCCGTGTCCACCACCGACATGTCGCCCGACTGCACGTTGGCGACGAACACACGGGCGCCCTGGAGCGTCACCCCGAACGGCGCGTGGCCGACCGGCACTGTCGCCAGCGTGTCGAGGCGGTCGAGGCCGATCACGGACAGCGTGTCGCTTTCCCGGTTGGCGACGTAGAGCCGCGCGCCCGCCGGGTCGATGGCGAGGCCGGAGGGCGACTGGCCGACCTTGATTGTGCCCAGGGCGGCCCCGTCCGCGTCCAGCACCGCCACGGTGTCGCCGTACCAGTCCGCCACGAACACCCGCCCGTCCCGCGGGCTGACCGCGATGCCGAGCGGCCCGGCGCCCGCCGGCACCTCCGCCACCGCGGACAGGCGCCCGTCCCGGCGCTCCAGGATGCTGACGCTGCGCCCCTCTGGGTTGGTGACGTAGATGTGCCGCCCGTCCGCCGCCACCGCCACCCCGGCGGGCTTCGCGCCGACGCCGACCGTCTGCACCACGGCGCCCGTCGCCGTGTCCACGACCGACACGCTGTCGTCGCCCTGGTTGGTGACGTAGGCCAGCGCCGCCCGGGCGGGCGGCGGCGCGGCCAGCAGCAGGAGGCAGGCGAAAGCGAGCCTCAACCGGCGCGCTCGGCCAGCGCCTTGATGTTGTCGAGGCCGGCGCGCAGCACGCCCGTGACCGCCTTGACGGAGGCCGCGTCGTTCATGTCGGGCGGCGGGTCGTTCAGCGGGTAGCCGCGGTAGAACGCCGCCCGCCACTCCACCGTGCTGCCGCCGGCCGGGTTGTCGGACACCTCGAACCAGGCGGTGTAGTTGGTGACGGGCAGCACCTTGGGGTCCACCTTCTCGATCCGGTACTGGTAGCTGCGGGCGGCGGCGTCGTACTTGGCCAGCTCCTCCTCGAAGTGCGGATCGCCCTCCGCCTTGAGGGTGAGGGTGCGCTTCGAGCCGATGTCGTTGCCGTGGTCCGCCGGGCTGGAGGCGATCAGCGGGTGCCAGCGGGCGATGGAGTCGAAGTCGCCGACGATGGCCCAGACCTGGTCGGGCGTGCGGGCGACATCAACGGTCTGCGAAACCTTCTGCCGCGTCGGGCCGTGCGCCTGCGCCCGATGGGCCGCGAGGCCGGCCGCGGCGGCCAGGGTCGCGACCAGGCGTCGCCGGGG
>CAXTTB010000119.1:0-8692 GCA_964246905.1 uncultured Acetobacteraceae bacterium
CCCACCCTCGCTTGCGATACCGCCCTGCCGCACGCACCGCTTTCCGCAGTGTCGAAACCCAGGCTACGCATTTAGTAAGGCAGCTTGACGGAATGAATCAAGCACCGCCCGTTGAAATGAGCAGAGCGGGAGGTAAGTTCCCAGGTCCGACGTGTGGTTAAGGCGGCTCGTCCTGACTGAGATTTGGGGCAAGCAGCCGTCGTGCTCATAGAACGAGGCATGATCAAACTTTGTCCCGTGCCAGGTTGCCGCGTCGTGGCGATCACGCCGGACAGTCCGAACCTTCTCTATCTCGACGCATGCGGCGGCCAGTCTGGCGACCGCTGCCCAGGCTGCGGGCGCGCGAGCCGTGCCGTGCCGTGCACAGCCGCTGTCGCCGGCATCCGGCTGACCTGCCTTCGATGGGGCGCCCGCTCCGTATTGGGTTGCGGAGCCTTGAGCCTGCGGTTCACGCGGCCGAGCGGGCAGGTCGCAGCCGGGTCGGAGATCGTGGTGCGGATCTTCCTGCCCCGCACCGCGCCTCTTGCAGGCCCGCCGCCCGCAACAGCCGCGCAACCCTACAGCGGGCAGCCACGACCCCTTCCCGGGCAAGCTGCCGCCAGAGCTTGCGCATACCCCAGAGCTTGTGCCCACCAATGAAGGCAATCATCGCTTGAACGGACGGCCGAGATCACCTTCGGCAAGATACGCCGACGCCCTGCGCAGGACCTCGCCTTACCGCATCCAGCGCCTGAGCGTTCCACGCGAACAGCCGATCTTGGCAACGATGGCGCCAACTGACCCCCACTGCGTCCCACCCTCGCGCTCTCGATCCCGCACCATCCGCACCGCGCTCGCGCAGCAACTGCTTCAATGCCTTCTGCGTCATGGCTCCGTCTTCTCACGGGTTGGAGCCTCCGGGAAACCCGGCGCGGTTCATCCCGCCTGATACCTGGAATCATACAGGGGGATCAATCTGCCATCCTTCGCAGGTCCCAGTCCGGCTGCCATACAAGTGACAATGGCGCTCTGAACGCCTTGGTGTGGGGGAAACAGGATGCGGTTCATGGCGTTTGGCGGGGCACGAGGCCGCAGCCTTGCTGCGGTCGAGGCAGGAGGCGATGCCCGCGGCCTGACCGAGGGCGAGCCGGGCTTCCCCGGGCACCTGGACGCGCTGATCGTCGGCGGCACCAGTGCGTTGCACGCTGCCCATGACGTACCGCGCGCCGGCGCAGTGATGGGCCCGGCGACGGCCGAGGTCCTGCCGCCCATCGCCCATCCCGGCAAGATCATCCGCGTCGGCCTGAACTATGCCGACCATTCCGCCGAGAGCGGCTTCAAAGCGGCCAGTGATCTCAGCCGTGCCAGGCCGCGCTGACATGGGCAGTCAGCGCCCCAGTCAGCGCCCCAGTCAGCGCCCCAGTCAGCGCGTTTGGGCCATCGCTGCATTCTTCGCCATTTCGTCAGTCCTTGGCGGCCGAGCATTGGCACAGCCAGGTCCCGCTGCACCGGGCAATCCGGAACTGGATCAGCCCGCGCTGATGTCGCCGCGCGCCTTGACAGCGGCTATGACGGCGGCCGTGCGAGCCGGCGGCCGGCTGGTGGCGGCCGGTGAGCGTGGCATCGTGCTGCTGTCAGATGATGAAGGCATGACCTGGCGGCAGGCGGGCGGCGTGCCCGTCAGCGTCACGCTGACCGGGCTGCGCTTTGTCTCTGCGGCCGAGGGCTGGGCGATCGGCCATTCGGGCGTCGTACTGCACACCCGGGATGGTGGCGAGACATGGACGCGGCAACTGGACGGCGTGCGCGCTGCGGAGCTGGCGCTGGCGGGAGCGTTGGCCCTGCCAGAATCGCCGCGTAGGACAGCGTTCGTCAAGGAGGCGACCCGGCTGATCGCCGATGGACCCGATAAGCCGCTCCTCGACATCGACGTGACCGATGCGGAGCACGTGCTGGTCGTCGGCGCCTACGGGCTTGCCATGCGCTCCGGCGATGGCGGCCGCACCTGGTCCAGCGTGATCGACCAGTTCGACAACCCGCGGGGACTGCACATCTACAAGCTCGCGTGCGACGCCTCCGGCTGCTTCGCGGTGGGCGAGCAAGGCATTCTGCTGTCGGGCAGCCGCGACCGGGAGCATTACGCGCTGCGCCCGTCGCCATATCAGGGCACCCTGTTCGGCGTGTTGTGCCTGCGGGATCGGCTGCTCGCCTACGGACTGCGCGGTACGCTGCTGCGGTCCGACGACGCCGGCCGCACCTGGGCACGCCTGGAGACCGGGCTTGAAGCGGGGCTGGTCTCGTCGCTGGTTCGCGCGGACGGACGTATCCTGCTCGGCACGCTCAACGGTGCGCTGCTGGAAAGCAACGACGACGGGGGGTCGTTCCACCTGCTGCACGAGCCGATGCCGTTCGCGATCACTGCACTGGTCGAGGTGGCGGGCGGCCTGGTCATGACCGGGCAGAACGGCCCGGTGCGAGTCCTCACGCGGGACGGCTCCCGATGACCGGCCGTGCTTATCGGCAGGATACACGGGCCGAGGCTTTCAACGAGGCGGGAAGTTCATGGCTGGAGCGCGCGCTGTTCGGCCACCGGATCGTCGTGCTCGTTCTCTGCGCGCTGGCCACTCTGTGGCTGGGCTGGGCGACGCGCGGGCTGACCATCAACGCGAGCTTCGATGCCACGGTTCCGCAGAACCATCCCTTCGTGCAAGCATACGAGCTGCACAAGGATGACATCCACTCGCAGGCCAACGCGCTGCGGATCGCGGTCGAGGTCACGGACGGCACGATATTCACGCGAAGCTATCTCGAGACGCTCCGCGAGTTGAACGACGCCGTCTTTCTGCTGCCGGGCGTGGATCGGTCCTACATGAAGTCGCTCTGGACGCCGGCCACGCGCTGGCTCGCAGTGACCGAGGACGGCTTCGAAAGCGGGCCCGTGATGCCGGACACGTACGACGGCTCGGACGCGTCGGTCAGCGCAGTGCGGGCGAACGTCGTGCGTTCGGGCGAAATCGGCCAATTGGTCGCGCCGGACTTCAAGTCATCCCTGCTGTTCGTGCCGCTGCTGGACCGCGATCCGGCAACGGGACAGCCGCTCGACTACGGCGCGTTGTCGCGCGACCTTGAGCGCCTGCGGGCCGCAACCGAGGCCCTGCGTCCCAACGGGAGCCAAGGCTTCGTCGTCCGGATCACGGGCTTTGCAAAGGTGGCGGGCGACCTGATCGCGGGCCTCCGGCAAATCGCTGCGTTCTTTGCGATCTCGGTCGCGATCACGACGGCGGCGGTTTACCTGTTCACGCGCTGCGTGCGATCCACCCTTCTGGTGGTTGTGTGCTCCATGGTCGCGGTCTCCTGGCAACTGGGCCTGTTGGTGCTGGCCGGCTTCCACCTCGACCCCTACTCGATCCTGGTGCCGTTCCTCGTGTTCGCGATCGGCATGAGCCATGGCGCTCAGAAGATGAACGGCGTCATGCGGGACATCGGGCGCGGCCTGCCGAGTTTGGCCGCCGCTCGCATGACGTTCCGCCGCCTGTTCCTCGCGGGCTTCACGGCGCTTGCGTGCGACGCGGTCGGATTTGCCGTCTTGCTGACCATCGACATCCGCGCGATCCGCAATCTGGCGCTGGTGGCCAGCATGGGCGTGGCGATCCTGGTCGTCACGAACCTCGTTCTGCTGCCGGTGCTCCTGAGCTATGTCGGCGTGAGCCGCGCCGCCGCCGCGCGGAGCCTGGCCGCGGATCGCGACGCGCTGCCGGGGACCGCGTCGCACCGGGTTTGGCGCGCCCTCGGCTGGTTCACGGGGCGGCGCGGGGCAACCATCGCGGTCGGGATCGCCGTGACGCTCGGCGCAGCGGGCGCGCTGGTCGCAACCCAACTCAAGATCGGAGACCTGGAACCGGGCGCCCCGGAATTGCGCGCGGACTCCGTCTATAATCGCGACAACGCATACCTCACCCGTCACTACGCGCTGAGCAGCGACGTGCTTGCCGTGATGGTCACGACACCGGACGGCGAGTGCACGCAGTATGGGACGGAGCAGGCGATCGACGCCTTCGAATGGCAGTTGCGGCGGCTTCCAGGCGTCGGGAACACCGCCTCCATCGCGAGCCTGTCGCGCGGCGTGATCGTCGCGCTGAACGAGGGCAGCCCGCTTTGGAACGACCTCATCCCCAACCAGGGCACGCTGAACAGCATCTCGCTCGAAGCCCCGCGCGAGATGCTCAACGGCGGATGCAATCTCCTCCCCGTCTATATCTACCTTTCCGACCACAAGGCCGAGACGCTGACCCGCATCGTCGCATTCGTGCGCGAATTCGCGGCCAGCCATGACACCGACAGCGTCCACTTCCTCCTCGCGGCGGGCAACGCAGGCATCGAGGCCGCGACGAACGACGTGGTCGAGGGCGCGAGCCGGACGATGCTGCTCTATGTCTATGCGGCGGTCATTCTGCTCAGCTTGATCACGTTCCGCTCATGGCGCGGCGTGCTCGTGGCGATTTTGCCGCTGGCCCTGACCTCGATCCTCGCGCAGGCGCTCATGGTGGTGCTGGGGATGGGCGTCAAAGTCGGGACGCTGCCGGTTACGGCACTCGGTGTCGGCATCGGGGTCGATTACGCGCTCTACATCCTGACCGTCACGCTGAAGGAGCTGCGGGCGGGCCGGTCGCTTCCGGATGCATACAACCAGGCCCTGCTGTTCACCGGCAAGGTCGTGATGCTGACGGGATTTTCGCTGTCGGCGGCTGTGATGACCTGGGCATTCTCCCCGATCAAGTTCCAGGCCGACATGGGAATCCTGCTCGCCTTCATGTTCATGCTGAACATGGTGGGCGCGATGGTCCTGCTGCCGGCGCTCAGCACTTTCCTGCTCGGATCGGGCCATCGCCGCGGCGTCTCTGATTCCGGGGTCAATGCGGCTGGGCCAGCCCGCGCCGCTGCCGCGAACCGCCCGCACGCCATCCTTGAGGAGGATCGTTAGCTTCACTTCCTACCAACAATACGGCGTTCGTTCAAAGTGCGCCAACAACGAATAAGAAAAGAGGAAACGTCATGAGGAACGAACAAACCGAGCAGCGGCCGGCCACTAGGTATTGGTCGCGCCATCAGGCCGTCATCTGGCTGGCCGGGCTGATTGCGTCGGGGTCATGGACCGTCCCAGGGTTCGCTTACACGTTCGATACGAACTCGGACTTTTCGCTGCAACTGAACACGACAATCAAGTACTCGACCGCGGTCAGGGTCAGCCCCCAGGCTTCGTCGTTGAAGGGACTTCTGAACGGCGACGACGGCAACCGCGCGTTCAACGCCGGCGATCTCACCTCGGCACGGTTCGACGGCCTGACGGAGCTGATCGGCAAGTATCACAATGTGGGATTCGATATCAGTGCCGACGGTTGGTACGACTTCATCTACAACAGGCGGAACGGGAACAAGTCGCCCGGCACGTTCAATGCCTTCAGCGTCCCGCATGACCAGTTCCCGGCCGCCACCCGGGACATCGAGGGTCGCCAAGTCGAACTCGGCAACGCCTTTGGCTATTGGAACGGGCACCTGGGCGAGATGCCATTGAACATCCGGGCGGGCCGCTACAGCCTGCTATGGGGCGAGAGCCTGTTCGCCGCCGACAACGGCATCGCCAACGGGCAGGGTCCGATCGACATCATCAAGGCGGCGAGCATCCCGAACACGCAGGTGAAGGAGTTGTTCCTCCCTGTGGCGCAGGCCTCGTTCACGCTGGCTGTCACGCCCAAGGTAAGCTTCGAGTTCTACAACCAGTTCGAATGGCGCAAATCGCGCCTGCCAGCCGCAGACAGCTATTTCTCCGAGGCCGCGGACCTCCTGGACGCAGGCGGCGAGCGGTTGTTCGTCGGCGCCCCGCTGATCCCGGGCGGTCCGCCCGCGGCGTTCTACCGCGGCCGGGACAAACATCCATCCGGCCTTGGCCAGTTCGGCGCCGCGATCCGCTACCACCCGAGTTCCAACCTCGACCTCGGCATCTACGCTTTGCGTTACAACAACAAGGTTCCCCAGGTCTATGCCCTGCCCGGCGCCACGTTCAACGCGGCCCAGGGACGGATCGGCGACTATATCTTGGGCTACCATAACAACATCGAGCTCTACGGAGTGAGCGCCAACACCAGCTATGGGAACATCGACTACGGCGCGGAAGTCTCCGTACGCCGGAATAACGACCTGCAGGCGAATGCCAACGTCTTGCGCCGGGGACAGACCGCCGACTTCAATCGCAACCCGCTCTACCCAGTCGGCGACTCGCTCCATTACCAAGTCAATGCGGTGTGGCTGATACCGGCGGCCTTCGGCTTCGACAGCGCCACCGCTCTGGGCGAGATCCAGGGCAGCCATGTCATGTCGATCTACAAGAACGCTGCCAACTTCTCACCCAACGCCCGCCGCACCACGCTCGGCATCCGTGCGACCTACGACCCGGCGCTGTTCCAGGTGCTTCCCGGGCTGGACATCGATTTCCCGATCGGTCTTGGCTGGAACTTCCAGGGCCGGTCCGGCACGACGGCCGCGTTCAACAACACCAACGAGGCGTATGGCGGCGACATCAGCGCTGGTGTCAACTTCATCTACAACAACGTCTGGCGTGGCGGGGTCAATTACACCCACTTCATCGCCGGAAAATACGTCGCTAACAACGGCTATGCTCTCGCCCCATACGGCGATCGGGACTTTGCGTCGTTCAACGTGCTGCGTTCGTTCTAAAAAGTTCCTTGATAGTCTTCAGGGTTAATTACTGTTGAACGGTGTCATACGTCTTTGATCCTGACAAGCAGGCTACCCAGCCTACCAAACTGATCAGTGCCTACAACGCCGTGAAACATTGGCTTTATATTTAGGAAGTCGAACATGCTTTATTATGACAGGATTTTCCCGCTCTGCGTCATGCTGGCGGCTTGCTGCCCATCGTCCGGCGCATGGGCCAAGGTCGGCACCGCAGAGGCGGCCAAGCTCGGCACCATGCTCACGCCGCTTGGCGGCGACATGGCGGGCAACAAGGAGGGCACGATCCCGGCCTGGACCGGCGGCTATCAAGGTACGATGAGCGTCACCCAAGGTGCCCGTCCGGATCCGTTCGCTGGCGAGAAGCCGCTCCTGGTCATCACGCCCGCCAACGTCGCGACATACGCGGCAAAGCTCCCGCAAGGGGTTCTGGAGTTGTTCAAAGCCTATCCCGCTACGTTCCACATCAACGTCTACCCGCCCCATCGTACCGCGCGCGCGCCGCAATGGGTGTATGACAATACCCGCGCCAACGCGACGCGCGCGGAGTCCGTCAACGACGGCGTGACCATAAAGGGGGCGTTTGGCGGCATCCCGTTTCCCATCCCGGCCAACGGCGCCGAGGCGATGTGGAACCATTTGCTGCGCTGGAGGGGCACGATGACCTCCGAGATCACGTCCGCCCATATCGGCACCGCCGACGGCAGCATTGTCCTGAGCGCGATCGCCGAGGAACGCGACATCTTCCCATACTACGATCAGAAAGGGTCAGTGGAGACGTTTGACGGCATTTATTGGAAATACTTGGCCAATATCTCTGGTCCTGCGTACCAGGCCGGCAACAACAGCCTTAGCTACTTCGACACCGACCCGGTCAAGAACGGCTTTCCCGCATGGCAGTACCTGCCAGGGCAGCGCCGTGTCCGCAAATCACCCAACCTGTCCTATGATCAGCCGAACTTCTTCCTCTCAGGCCTCGGCCAGTTCGACGAGATCAACGGTTTCGAGGGGCCGCTCGACCGATACACGTTCAGGTTGGCCGGCAAGCAGGAGATGTTCGTGCCCTACAACGCGAACAGGATGTGGCAGGCCGAGGTTCCGGACCAGATGAAGGGGGGCCATTACGCGAACCCCGAGATCCTACGTTTCGAACTCCACCGTGTCTGGGTGGTGGACGCGGCGCTCGCGCCGGGCAAGCGCAACGTCGTGCCAAAACGTCGGTTCTTCCTCGACGAGGACACCTGGCAGGTGCTGGCGGCAGACGAGTATGACGCGTCCGGCGCCTATTGGCGCCACATCCAGTCCTGGCCTATCCTGATGGCGGATATTCCTGGGACGATCATCCAGACCTTCGCAATCTACGATTTCAAGCGGGGGAACTGGGCCATTGCCCTGGGCGAGGATGCCAGCATCAAGCCTCAAGTCCGGTACACGCCGCTCGCCCCCGACCTGTTCACCCCGGACAGCCTGGCCGCCTCAGGCGTCCAGTAATCGGCCGAATGGGCCGGCTCCGCCGTGAGCCGGCCCAGCATCCAAAGCATCGTCGCGCCGTTTCGCACCGTGCCCGCAATCCAAGATCTTGTAAGAGGACTCCTCGATGAGAACCGCCTTCGCGTTGGCTTTGGCGACGCCACTCCTGACCGCTCCCGCCTTCGCGCAAACACCTGCCCCGGCACAGGCCCCGTCCCAAGCGGTTCCAGGCCAACGCAAGACGCCCTCGCCCGGCATAACGGTCGAGCAAGGCGAGCAAATCCGGACTGGAGATACGAAGGACGGCAGTGGCATTCCCGAGGCGGGCGAGGGCGTCTTCGGAGCGAGTCCCACGCCGGGATCGCTGGCTCCAAAACCGACGGAACCGACACCCATGCGCCGCATCCCGGAGTGACCGGCCCGCCGCCTATAGGCCCAGTGAGATACCGTCACCTCCAGCAAGTGTTTTCTTCAAGTTTCGGCAAGTTTGATG
>CAXTTB010000120.1:0-5271 GCA_964246905.1 uncultured Acetobacteraceae bacterium
GCCCGTCTGCCGACGCGTTGCCGCCGGGGACGCTGCGGGTGCGCCGGCGCTGGGACGACGCGGCCTGGCCCCGGGCGACGCGCGGCTACTTCCAGATGAAGGCGGCCATCCCCGCCATCCTGCAGGTGGCCGAGACGGCCCTCCCTGCCCGGTGAAGGCCTACAGGATGCCTGCCGCGATGTTCACGGTGAGCGCCACGATGACCGTGTTGAACAGGAAGCTGAGCAGCCCGTGCAGCAAGGCGAGGCGCCGCAGGCGCCGGGCGGTGATCTGCACGTCGGACACCTGGAACGTCATGCCGATCACGACCGAGAAGTAAAGGAAGTCGATGTAGTCGGGCTGCTCCTCCGAAGGGAACGCCAGCCCGCCCTTGACGCGGCCGCGCCCGTCGAGGTCATACCATTCATGCGCGTAGCGGAACGCGAACACGAAGTGCGTCAGCAGCCAGGACAGCATCAGGGTTGCCGCCACCAGCGTGACGTGCAGGCCGCGCTCGACGCCAGGCATGTCCTTGAGGCCGGAGAATTCCCCCGACAGCGCCGCGAAGCTGAACACGGTGCCCAGCAGCATGACCCAGAAGATGGTCCACTCACCCTCCTCCTGCGCTTCCGCCTCCGCCGCCATCTGCGTGGGCGGGCGGACGACGAAAAGGTGCAGGGTGAGCGCAATGAACGTCAAGGCGCCAGCGTCCCAGCCGGTGATGGCCCGGCTGTTGGCCCTCCAGCCCGGCGCGGCGGCGCCGAGCAGCGCCCAAACAACCAGGCCGACGCACAAGGCAATGAAGGTGCGCGGGTGCCCGGCCAGCACCCGGCCCGGCAGAGATGTTCGGACAAGCCTCACGTCAGACCTTTCTTAAACCTGCACGGCGCCGCAGCATGTGGCCATGCCCAGTGCCCCGCGCGTCGCCGCCGCCAAGGACCGTCTCGCCGTCGAGGCAATCGTCAAGGCGGCCTATTCCCATTACGTGTCCCGCATCGGGCGGGAGCCAGGGCCGATGCTCGACGACTATGGCGCATTGATCCATGGAGGGCATGTTCACGTCATTGACCACGGCGGGGCCGTGCAAGGCGTCCTCGTGCTCCTTCCCGAGAAGGACACCATGCTTCTGGACAACGTGGCCGTCGCGCCCGATGCACAGGGTTTGGGCATCGGCCGGGCGTTGCTGATGTTCGCGGAGGAGACCGCAGTCAACGCAGGCTACAAGACCATCAAGCTCTACACGAACGAGGCGATGACCGAAAACATCAAGCTCTACTCCAAGATCGGCTATTACGAAACGCACCGTGCGGAAGAAAAAGGACTACGGCGGGTTTACATGGCCAAGGCAGTTGCTCGTTAGCGGGTGCCTGGACGGTGCATGACATAGACGGTCAGGACGCAGGGCGTCTGGCATGAGACCTGCCGGAAAGCAGCTTCCTCGGCAGACCAACCAGGCGGCGGCCCAGCTTGTGGCTGAGGATCGCCGGATGGAAGGAGTTCCGCTTGCCGTCGATGACAGCAAGGCCGTCGCCGAACGACAGGGTGTGCAGCCCGTCCGGGAAGGCGCCGCCGGGGTCCGGCCGCAGGGTCGCCGCCGGTTCTTCCCGGTAGGCGTCGGGCGTGCACAGCGTGACGTGGTTGATCGTCAGCGCCCCGCCGTACTCGCGCGAGCAATCCTGTGCCGGGCGATACAGCCTGTCCCCGGCCCTGAACGGCGTCCCGCCCGGACGCGACGACCTCGCGTCGATCTTGACCGGGTTCCCGGCGTGGGGGACCCACGGCCCTTCCAGCCGGGGCGCATAGAGCAGGCACAGGTTGTCGTACGTGCCGATGCTGGTGTCGGTGTAGGCGATCCAGTATAGGCCATCCACCTTCATCAAGGTCGGATCGGCCATCCCGATGTCCTCCGCGACGACGCAAAGCGGCTCCGGCGCCGCGCCGCGTATCAACTCATACAGCACCTGGCGGCGCGAGGCGGCCATCTCGGGCAGGCAGAAAACCCGCCCGTCCTCCGCCCATGCCGAGGGATAGGACAGATGGCCATCCATGCCGAGCGGAAGCGGCTCGGCCCCGACGATCCGCCCGGCGTCGATCGACAGCGCCGTAAGCTCGCCGAGGCCGGTGCGGTGCAAGTACGTCTCGCACAGCAGCACGCCGGGCTGCCCGGGCCAGAAGAACGGGTCGGCGATGAAGCCCTGGGAGGGCGGGATCTGCATCCATTGCGCGTCCGGGCAGCGCCCGTCCTGCAGGAACTCCTCGGGACGGCGGTCCAGGATGGCGATCCCGTACACCTCGCCGCCGGCGCGCGCCCGGAGCCAAGCGAGGCGGCCCGCACGCCGCGCACCGCGCAATGTCTGCGCAGGCCCGGGCCGGGCAGGCTCCGGCACCCAGGGACGCCGCGGGACGGCGGCGGTGGAAAGCGCCATGCGCAGCAGGCGGATGGCGGTGCGCCCGAGGACATCGAGCAGCTCAGGATACGGCCTGGCGCTGGATACGTGGGCGTCGGCGGCAAGCTGCCAGGTGACGCCGCCATCCTCGCTTTCGATCAGGTTCAGCGACGCGACGTAAGGCTCCACATGGCAAACGCGCAAGGCGTGGAATGGCTGGAACAAGGGTGCGCCCGTCGCGTCAACGATGCGCCAGCGCCGCCCTCCCCGCGCCGCGGCGCACGCGCCGAAACTGACGGTCGCGTCAAAATCGCCACCCTCGGCCGGTGCTGCCACAGGGCCAGCGTCCGCCCACCATTGCAGGGCGGTCCCATGGACCGCCTGGCGCCAGGGCTTGGAGTCCGGCGGCTTGCCGCCGCTGAACGCGATGCCGGCATCGGGCAGCAGCTCCGCCGCCGCCCTGCCCAGGGGGGAGGCTTCGGCAATGCCGTCGAGCAGCAGCGCGGCCTTGGTGCGGCCGGGCGTCGTGCGGACAGCGCCGGGTTGGCCGCGAGCGTCTGGCCGCGAAGGAAGCTGGACCGCACCCGCCATGATGGTCAGGCAGCCTGCGACCGCTGCAGCGCACGGTCGCGGACCGCCTTGGCGAAGCGGACCCAGGCCGGCACGGACTTCTCCCAGGACCGTTCCCAGAAGTGCACGCCGTAGGTGTCGGGGGTGACGCAGGAACTATGGAACTCCGCGCCGAACGGGTAGGGGAAGAAATACTCGGTCGGGCAAACGAACACGTCCTTCACGGCGGTGCCGGACGGCGAGTACGACTTCAGCCCCTCCGCGACAAGCAGCCGCGTGATGAGCTTCGGCCCGAACGCAGTCGGGCGTTCAAGGCCCGGCAGCGACCGGATGCTGAGCAGGCTCGTGAGCGCATGGTCGATGAACCAATGGCCTTTCTCCGCGCCGATCACCCCGTTCGCCACCCAATCCCTCGACGGCTGCTTGTCCTGGAAACCGAAGAAGCACTTGTGGTGAAGCAAGGGATCCAGACGCTTGTGAATCCGGATGTCGGTGTCGAGATAGATGCCGCCATGCCGGAGAATGGCGACGAGGCGGGCGATGTCCGCGACCTTCGCCCATTTCCGGTTGTGATAGGCTTGGCTGAGAGTGTCGATGGAAAAATCGATGTTGCTTTCGTTCCAAAGCGTGAACTCGTAATCAGGGTTCGTCTCGCGCCAGCTCGCGATGTAGGCCTGCTGCGCTTCGGGCAACGGGCCGCCGACCCAGACGTAATGGATGTGCTTGGGGATCATGGGCTGCTTTCAGGTCAGGAACTAAATGCCGGGATGGCGCCACGCACGATCGTGAGGATGCGCGCGAGATGGCCGGGCAGGAACAGGCTCTCCAAGACGGCGGCATAGACGACCGCGCCGATGGCGGCCTCGACCGCGATGGCCCAGAAGCTGACCGGAAGCACGGACTTGGCGAGCAGCACCGCGCAGGCCATTACCGCGCCGGACAGCGCGATGCGTGCGATCTTGAAGAGGAGCTGCTGCACGTCGAGGCCGAAAGCCTGCCGCAACGAGGCCAGGGTGATGGGCACCATGGCCGCGGACAGCGCCGACCAAGCCACGCCGACCGCGACGATGCCGAAATGCGCCGCCACCGGGAAGGCCAGGCAGTAAAGCCCAAGCTGCCGGAAGGCGATCCTGGCGAACGCATCGGGACGGCCGAGCGCCGAAAGCGCCTGGCCCGCGAACGCCCATAGCGGCTGGGTCAGGCACGCGAGGCACATGGCCTGCAGCACCGGCACGGCGTTGTGCCACTGGTCGCCGAACACCATCGGCATCAGGTCGTGCGCGACAAGCCCCAGCCCGGCGACCGCGGGCACCCACACCGTGCTGACGATCACCACCATGTCGGTGTAGGCGGCGCCGAACCTGGCCCGGTTGTCGGCGATCCGGCTCAGCACCGGCATCATCACGAGCTGCAGCGGCGTCATGGTCACGATGATGACCGAACGGATGACGCGCAGGGCCAGCGCGTAGTAGCCCACGGCCGAAACGTCGAGGCTCAGGCCGATCAGGATGCTGCCGAAGTCGTCGATGCAGGAGGTGATGATGCTGGCGGCCATGAAATGCTTGCTGAAGTGCAGCAGGTCACGGAAGGCCGGCACCGAGAACACCCATTTGGGCCGCCAATCGCTCGCCTGCCACATGACCAGCACGATCACGACCGTCTGGACGAAGGTCGAGGCGACCAAGGCCCAGACACCCCAGCCGTTGAGCGCGAGTCCCAGGCCGACCAGCCCGCCGACCAGGTAGCCGGAGATCGTGCGGATCGCGAACACCCGGAGGTCGAGGTTCCGCCGGGCCAGCGCCGAATGCACGCTGACCATGGCGCGGGGGATGCAGATCAGGGACAGGCAGGAGATCACCGGGCGGAACATCGGCTCGGAGAACAGCATCGGCCCCAGCAGGGCGATCACCTGGAGAATGGCGATCATGCCCGCGGCCAGCATCATGTTGGTCCAGAACACCGTCGAGACATAGCTCTCGTCCGGCTGCTCGGCCTGGATCAGCGCGTCGCCGAAGCCCTGGAACAGCAGGATGTTGACGGTGCCCACAATGGCCATGGCGAGGGCGTATGTGCCGAACTCGTCGGGCGTCAGGATGTGGGCGAAGACGACGAAGAAGACGAAGGAGGAAACCTGGGCGCCCCCGGTTTCCATTGCCGCCCAGAAGGTCGCCTTCGCAGCGGATTGTCTCATGTGACCACGTCCAGGGCTTGAGTGCTGAATAAGCAGGTGAAGGGGAGGCCGGCGCTTCCTCTTGCGGGAACGATGGGGTGGGGCGGCCGCGCCCGGGCGGCCCCCACCGAAGCCCCCCCCCCCCCCCCCCCCGTGCCGGGGGCC
>CAXTTB010000120.1:5281-8692 GCA_964246905.1 uncultured Acetobacteraceae bacterium
GGTGGGGGGGGGGGGGGCCGCGCGGTGCTTCAGGGGAGCGAAGCCGCCGCACCCGAGCCGCCGTTCCGGTGCGACCCCGACAGGCTTTGTTACGTCAAGCGGCGCGTCCCGCTGTAGTAGCGCGTCATCTGCGGCGAGAACACCACCGCGTCCCCGCCGTTGTAGGTGCCGTGCTCGCGGGGCGGCACCATCGTCAGCACCAGGCCGGCGACGTTGGCCTGGGCGGTGATCAACTGGTTGATGGCCAGCTCCACCGTCGGCATCGGCGTCGAACCCCAGCGCGACAGCACGACGGTGGTGTCCGCATGGCGGGCCATGAGCCAGGTGTCGCCGGCGACCAGGACCGGCGGCGAGTCGATCACCACCAGGTCATACATCTCCTCAAGCCGCCGCAAGATCCCCTCCCATTCCCCGGTGGCCAGCAAGCCCATCGGGCTGGCCGCCAGCGCCCCGGCGGGGAGCACCGGGAAGCCCCAGGCGGCGTTGTCGTGGATCGCGTCCTCAAGGGCGATCTCGCGGCGCAGCACCTCGATCAGCGTCCGGTCGCTGCGGTCCAGGCCGGCCGCCGCGGACAGCGAGCGGGAGCGCAGGTCGCCGTCAACGAGCAGCACCCGCATCCCGCGCGCCGCCGCCGCCGCCGCCAGGGCGATCGACGTCTTGGTCTTGCCCTCCTGCGGCAGCGCCGACGTGACCAGCAGGCTGCGCGGCATGACGCCCTTGGCCGGGGTCGTCACCCGAGCGAGGGTGAACGCGACCGCGTCCTCGAAGGTGCGGCTGGAGATGCGGTTCCGGCGGGACACGAGCGGGATCAGCCCAATGGGCGTGACCCCCATCGTCCGCTCGACCACGCCCATGCTCGTCAGGCCGCGGCGGCCGTTGTCCTTGATGAACGCGACCACGGCGCCCAGGCCCAGCGACAGCACCAGCGCCGCCGGCAGCAGCACCTTCTTGTTCGGGGACGCCGGCTGCAGCGGGACGGCGGCGCGGGACAGCACCCGGGCGTTCGCGGCTTGGTAGTTGACGGCGGGATCGGTCTGCCGGGCACGGTTGATGAAGCTCGTGTAAAGCTCCCGGTCCGCCGCCGCGTCGCGCTCCAGCGCCTGGCTCCGCGCGAGGTCGCCGTCCGACCGGCCGAGGCGGGCCGTCAGGTCGTCGAGCGTCTTGGCGAGCCGGTCCTCGTTGCTCTTGGTGACGGACGCCCGGCCCTGCGCCGTCTGGCGGATGCGCTCCCGCTCCTGCGCGATGGAACGGTTGAGATCGGCGACCCGTGCCCGGAGCGCGATCCGCCGCGGGTTGTCGGCGCCGTCCCGCACGTCGCTTTCCGCCGCCTGCGCCGTCGCCGTCGCGAGCTGCTCCCGCAGACGCGGCAGCAACTGGGAGCCAGTGGCGCTGGCCAGCATGTCGAGGTCGGCCAGGCCGTTGCTGCGGGTCTGGTCGAAGATCGACTGCGCTTCCGCCGCGCGCTGGCGGGCCAGGGTCAGCTCCGTGCTGACCTGGGTGATCTGCTCCTGGGTGATCGTGCTGTCCTTGCCGCGCGCCAGGCCGCTCTTGAAGCGGAACTGCTCGTAAGCCTGGGCGGACTTGGCGGCACGGTCGCGCAGCTCGTTGAGGCGCTGGTCGATCCAGTCATGCGCCTCCTGCGTGTTCTGCGTCTTGCTGGCGAGCTGCGTGTCCACATAGACGCTGGCAACCGTGTTGGCGACCAGCGCCGCCATGTCCGGGCGCTGCGAGGTGAAGCCGATGCGGATGACCCGGGACACGCCCACGGGGTACACGGCCAGCTTGGACCGCACGGCGGTGATGGTCGTGCTCAGCTCCCGCCGCGCGGCCTCCTCCGGGGAACGGGCAGGCTCCTTGGGCTGCAGCCGGCCCAGCAGCCGGTCGGCTTCCTGCGCGACCGGCTCGAAGGCGGCCGAAAGGTAGTTCGTCACGGGGTCGAGCGGCGACGGATGCGCTGGCTGCGGACGGGGCGCCGCCGGGTTGAACTCCGGGTCCGCGACGAGGTTGAGCCTCGTCACCACGCTCTGGAGCAGCTCCTCCGAGGTGAGCAGCTCGACCTCGCTTGCCAGCGTGTCGGGGCCGAACGGCGTGTCGCGCTGGGTGTCGCCCAGGCGGACGACTTCGCCGCGGTCTCCTTGGAAGATGACGGCGCTGGTGGCCTGGTACGACTTGGGAAGCGCCAGGACCACCCCCGTGGCGAGCGCCGTGCCGGCCAGGGTGACGGCCAGGATCAGCAGCTTGCGGCGCTTCAGGAAGCCCTTGATGTCCCAAGCCGGCGGGCTGCCTCCGGGAACCGGGTCGTAGAGTCGGCCGGACGACGAACGCCCATCCGCGTTCCATTCATCCGATCCAGCGTTGATCAACACGTTCACGCTCTATGTCCTCCGCCCTGTGTGCTCGCCGCGCCGCTCGGCCTGGGCAATAGCCATGCGGAACCAAGAACGCCCGTGCGTCTGCTTGGCATCGATAAGGAAACCCGCGTCACGGGCGGGCCTGCTGCAGCTTCCGGACGCTGGCGCCAAGCACCAGGACGCCGAAATGCGGGTAGTCAACGAGATAGCGGCGCCACAGGCGGCCCGGCTCCCGCAGCAGGCGATAGGCCCAGCGCAGGTTGGCTGCGTCGATCCAGCGCGGGTAGTAGGCGATCCCGTCGGTGAGCTGGTCAAGGTAGCCGCCGCAGGTGAAGCCCCACCCACGCCATCCCTGGTGCTTGAGCTCCAGCAGGAACGCCTCTTGCCGGACGCTGCCCATGCCGCAGATCACGATGTCCGGCCCAAGCTCGGCAACGGCGGCCGCCTTGGCCGCCATGTCGCCAAAGCCGTCATAGGCGGCGATGATCTGGACGCCGGGGAAGTGCGCGGCGATCTGCGCCCGCGCCCGTTCCGCCACGTTCGGGGCGCCGCCCACCAGCGCGATCCGCAGGCCGCGGAACCGGGCGCGGGCGAACAGGGCCGGGGCGAGCGACGTGGTGTCGAAACTGACCCGCTGGGCCGGCAGGCCGTGCAGCCAACGCATCGCCATGCACAGCCCGATGCCGTCCGGCAGCACGATGTCGAACTCCCGCAAGGACCGCCGGAACGACGCGGAACGGCGTGCCAGCGGCGCGACGCCGGGGTTCGCGAACGTCACGAGCACCACGTCCTTCGCCATGGCCTCGACAAAGTCCAGCACGGCGTCGGCCGCACGGCCCGGGTCGGCCGTGAGCAGCGCATGCACCGGCAGGCCGACCGTCTCAGTCCGCCGCAGGTCCCAGTCGCGTCCAGCCATGGCGTGCCGGGCGGCCCCTCCGTGGAGCGCCGCGGCCGCTTCCGCTGGCCCAAGGCTTTGGGGGGGCGCCGGGCGGGGCGCCCAAGCTGCCGGGGTTGTGCCCATTTCTGTCGGTATTGGATTATGTTTTCGAACCGATAACCG
>CAXTTB010000121.1:0-8663 GCA_964246905.1 uncultured Acetobacteraceae bacterium
CGCGTGCAGCCGGGCCTGCAGCGCCGGGTCGCGGGCGACGGTGCGGATCGCGTCCGCCAGGGCCTGCGGGTCGTTCGGGGGGACCAGCAGCCCGTTGCGCCCGTGCTCGACCACGTCCGGGATGCCTCCCGTCCGGCTGGCGATGACGTAGCGCCGCCCGGCGAACGCCGCCGCCAGCACGCCGCTCTGGGTCGCGCTGAGATAGGGCAGCAGCACGCAATGGGCGTCCTGGATCGACGCCATGGCCTGGAGCGGCGGAACGAAGCCGTTCTCGACGCTCACCTCCGGCAGGCGCTCGAAGCGCGCCTGCAGCCGGTCAAGCTCCGGGCCGTGGCCGGCGACCCGAAGCTCGAACGGCAGCCCCTCGGCATGGAGGCTCTCCGCCGCCCGCAGCAGGACCTCGACGCCCTTGTAGGTTTCCATCCGGCCGAAGAAGTAGAGCTTCAAGGGCGCCGGGGACGGCGGGCGCAGGGACGGCGGCTCCAGCAGCAGCCCGTGCTCGCTTTCCACCACACGGTGGGCGGAGGCGCCGGCGCCGGTCCGCATCAGCCGTCCGCAATACGCCCCGTGGACGACGACGACATCCGCCCGCCGCCGCAGGTACGTGCGCGCCCATGGCATCCGCCGCGCGGCGGCCTGGTCGCGGCCCTCGTGCGGGACGGGGTCGTGCACGGTCAGCACGATGGCCGCGCCGGGCCTCAGCACCGTGGCGGCGCAGGCGCTGAACAGCGCCCGCTTCGGGCCGGACGCCTCCTGGAAATGCACGACGGAGGGCCGGAACCGCCGGATGGCCCGGAGCATCCGCAGCAGGTCCAGCGGGGACCGGAAGCGGAACCGCTCCAGGCGGCCCACGCCGGACGCCGGGATCTCGCGCCCGGCATACTCGTCCGTCACTTGTTCGTCGTCCAGGCAGACGAGCACGTCGCAATGCCGGGCCATCGCCGAGGCGTAGCGCAGGGCGTATTCGGGGAAATGCGGCGCGATGACCACGAGCCGCATCACGACAGGCGGACCCGGGACGCCCAGAGCCGTGCCGCGGCCTGGCGCTCCCCGGCGCTGGCGAACAGCAGGGCGTAGCCGGCGCCGGCCAGGGCGGAGTAGGCCACGCACCCGGCGGCCAGCGTCCACAGGCCGCGTGCGCCGAGCAGGGCGCTCCCTTCCCGGCACAGCAGCGCGGCCAGCAGGAACCCGGCCGGCGGCAGCAGGTCCGCGAGGCGCAGCGGGTTGCGGCCCAGGATGCGGACCACGGCGCCGCACCGCACGACGTTGACCGCCACGAACACGGCCGCGACCGAGAGCGCCGCCCCGACCGCCTGGAACACCGGGACCAGCGACAGCAGGCACGCCACCAGCATCACCGCCCCGGCGCTCAGGATGGCCAGCTCCAGCCGGTGCCGCCCCGTCATGGACAGCACGAAGCCGAACGGCGCCAGCACCGCGCTCACGTACCAGCCGAACGCCAGCAGGGACGCCAGCGGCCAGGAGAAGCTGAAGCCCTGGCCGAACACCAAATCGAGGTCCGTGCCGAACACGGCGATGCCGCCGAAGAGGTAGCCGCCCAGCAGCGTCGCGCGCCGGAGATAGGACCGCAGCTCCGCCACGATCCCCGCCCTGTCGCCGCGCTTGTAGGAGCGGGCGATGTTGGGGCCGAGCGTCTGCGAGATGGCGAGCGGATAGATCTGGATCAACTGCGCGACCGTGCTCATGGCCGTGTACTCGCCGACGACCTGGGTGCCCGTCAACGCCGCGAGGACGAGGACATCGACCAGCCGGGTCGCCTGGTAGATCAGCAGCGACAAGGCCATCCACAGCGATTCCGACAGCACGTTCCGGGCGGTGCGGGCCACGCGCGGCAGCGGCATCGGCAAGGGCTTGACCCGGTTCCGGCGCCCGTCCAGCGTGAGCGCCGCGAAGGTGCAGAGGGACATGGCCGCGTTCACCCAGACGACGCCCTCGACGCCGCCGCCCGCGAGCAGAACGAGGCCCGAGAGCAGCAGCCGGAGCACCGGCTGGCCGTAGGTGACGATGGCGGCATAGGCCGTCACGCGGTCGAACACCCGGTAGAGCGCGCCGGAGATCTGCACGTCGGTGGCGAACACCATGCCGGCCATCGTGGCCAGGCACAGCAGGGAGAAGTCCGGGATGTCCCGGTAGATCGCCTGCAGCACGCCGCCGAGCCACGCCGCGACGACGGCGAGCAGCAGCAGGTTCAGCCCGGCGACCAAGAGGCGCAGCGCCCCCGCCACCGTCTGCAGCCGGCGGGGACGGTCGTGGTAGAAGCTCGCGTGCTTGAGCAGGGCGAGGTCAAGCCCCAGCGGGGTGACGATCAGCAGCACGCCCGACAGGCTCTTCAACGTCCCGAGCGCGCCGAACGCGGCCGGCCCCAGGGTCCGGGCGACGAGCACGCCCGTGGCGAACACCGCCGCTTGCTGGACCAGCAGCCCGCCCGAGACGATGGCGGCTTCGCGAAACCTCATCCGAAACCGCCTCCGGCCGTCAGGACGCCAGTCCGCTGCGGGCCTGGACTGTTGTCACGCTCTTCGCGCCGCAGCAAGATGGCGGCGGGCGCGGCCGCGGGACCGGATCGGGCGGGCGGCCATACTCGAAGTGCTTGCGACGGCACGGTTCCCGGTCCCGCCTGAATAACGCCGCGCCAGCCGGGGGAGTGCCGATGGACGTTGCCGAGCTTGACCGATCGCTCGAACGGGGATTGAGGACGCTCCTGCTCGCGGTGTGGCGGCGCAAGATCCTGTTCGCGTCCGTGAGCCTCGCGGTGTTCGCCGCCGTCGTCGTCGCGGCGCTGTACATCCGCCCGGTTTACGAGGGATCGACGCTGCTCATCGCCGGGCAGGCCGGCTTGCAGCCGCCGGCGCCGGAGGGCACGCGCCGGCCGGCCGACACGGCCGTGGCCCTGGCGCGCGTCGCGGACAGCGAGGAGGTCGTCGGGGAGGCCATCGAGAAGGTCGGGCTGCAGAACCTCGTGCAGGACATCACCCCGAACCGGGTCTCCTTCTCGGACCGCCTGCGGAAGCTGGTGTTCCCGTCCATCGTGCTGCCGAAGGTCGAACTCTCCCCGACGGAGACGTTCCTGCCCGGCATCAAGCTGGCGCTCAGCGCCAAGGGGGAGCTGAACTCCGACATCATCCGCATCGCGTTCAGGAACCGCGACCCGGTCGTCGCCGCGAACTTCGCCAACGCGGTCGCGCAGACCTTCGTGGACCGCCAGCTCGCGCTGCAAAGCCGGGCCGGCGCCGCGGACTTCTTCCGGCGCCAGCGGGAGCATTTCGAGGAGGACGTGCGGCGCGCCTCGGACGAGCTGGAACGCTTCTCCGTCGCGACCGGCATCTACGCCGCCGACGACCAGCGGCAACTGCTGCTGAGACGGCTGAACGACCTGTGGACGGCCGCGGCGCTGACCCGCAGCTCGATTGCCGACAAGGCCGGGCAAAGGCAGTCGCTCGCCGACCAGTTGCACAAGCTCGCCCCGGTGGCCCGGTCCTCCTACGTTTCGGCCCTGGTGGACGCGCTGGGCACGGACCGTGCCGCGCCCCCGGGGCCTCGGCCCGGCGACGCCCGCATCACCGACGACCGCTCGTCCGACCCGCCGCTGCTGCTGGTCAAGGTGTACCAGGAGTCGATGGCGGCGCTGTTCAAGGTCAACTCGGACCTGGCCGGCGCGCAGAACACGCAGAAGCAGCAGGCCGACGAGGTTGCCAGCCTGACCGCGGAGCTGAACACGCTGTCGGAGAACCAGCAGAAGTTCGCGCGGCTGAAACGGGCGGTCGAGCAGGCGACCTTCAACACGGAGCTGTACTCGCGGCGCATGGTCGAGGAGCAGATCAACGCCGAATCGAGCGCGGCGAAGTTCTCGTCGATCAAGGTGCTGCAAAAGGCGACCGTGCCGTTGAAGCCGGTGTTCCCGAACTACGTCCTCGCGGCGGTGCTGGCCGCCATGCTGGGCGGCGCGGCCGGCTTGGGCGCGGTGCTGCTGGGCCGGCGGGGGCGTTGAGGCCCGTCCCTTCGAGGGTGTTCGCCAGGACGCCGCCTGGCCAGGGCGCAAGCGGTCGGCGGGACGGTCCGCACGATGCCGGGCCGGTCCAGCAGCGAGGCTGCAAGCAGGCTGCACGACGCGCAACATGCTGGGCTATGCGACGAACAGGAAGTTGTTGATGTAGCGTCCTTTGAACCGTCCTGCGTTCAAATCGGCCAAATGCTCCTTGGGCACGGACTGGTCCCGTGCCGGGTCGAAGTTCGAGATGGGCGAAAGCCTGCCGTCCTGCAGCATGAACCCATGGTATCCCAGGGGATCGAGCAGGCCGCGGATCGACTGCATCGCGCCCGGGCGGTGCCGTTCCTCGGCCTCCACGAGGATGGCGGGCCGGTCGCGATGGAGGATGGCCTGGGCGCCGAGCAGCACGTCGAACTCGTGCCCTTCGACATCGATCTTGATGAAGCCGACAGGGCTTGACGTAAGCCCGTCCAGAGTGACGCGCGGCACCTCGATCTCATCGACGATGGCGCCGTTGAGGGTGTTGCGGCCCTCAACCGTTGCGATCCCGTGCGAACCCGACGGGAGCTTTGCCGGGATGCGCAGGATGGCAGAGCCTTCCGAGGAGGATGCCGCGGCGCAGACGACGCGCGCCCGCTTCCCGTATAGGCGCTTCAAGCCCCTCGCCGAGCCGGGATTGGCCTCGATGGCGATGACCGGGGTGCCGAGCCGCAACAGCACGTGCGTGCAAACGCCAGCCGCCGCGCCGACGTCTATGGCGATCTTGCCCGGCTGCACGACGAAATGCAGCAGCCCGATCTCTTTTTCCTGGAAACGCCTGGCGGCAAAGCGGATCGCCCGCTCAGCCCGCTGGTAAGCCGGACGCTCTTTCAGCAGCGCCTTCAGTCTCGATGCCATCCGTCACCTTCTGGCTTGCAAGCGTGATTGCAGGTTGGGGCAGGGTTTCCTTGATGACATGCGGCCTACGCTGACGAGCGCCGCTCAACCAGGGCGTAGGCGGTCAGCATGACGACCCAGACGATGTTGGACCGATCCAGCAGCGAGGTCTCCAGCAGGTCGTGGAACAGGCAGAACGTCACCAGGGACGCCAGCAGCCAGCGTGAGCGCGGCGGCGGCAGCGGCCGGGTCGCCAGGATGTGGAGCGGGCGCAGCACCAGGGCGAACACGGCCAGGGCCAGGCCGGGCAGCCCGATCTGCACCAGCAGGTCGAGGTAGCCGTTATGGGCGTGCGAGATCGTGGTCAGCCACTCCGCGCCGTCCTCATAGACCGGGCTGGCGCTGCCGATGGCCCAGAACGACCCGTAGCCGGCGCCCAGCAGCAGGTGGTCCCCCGCATAGCGCAGCAGCACGGGCCAGATCTGCACGCGGCCGGTCAGGGAGCCGGGGTCGTCAAAGAGCGCGGCCAGCTCCTCCGCGCGGTCGCCGTACGCGATCACCAGCAGCACGACGAGGCACAGGCCCACGGCCAGCACGGCGTTGCGCAGGACCGGGTTGCGGTAGAAGCGGTCGATCAGCAGGCCCGCCAGCGCGGCGGCGGCCCGGGCGCCCCCCGCCGTCTTTGATTCCGTCATGGCGAGGAAGCCCAGCGACAGCGCGGCCAGGACCGGGGCCGTGACGAACGAGCCGCCCTTCCACGCCAGGTCGGTGAACAGCAGCGCCGCGACGGCGCACAGCGCCCCGGCCTCGTTCTTGTGCGTGTGGATGCCGCGCCAGTTGCCGGCGAGCAGGAACTCCGCCTCGCTCGCCTGGTGCACCGCCTGCGTCACGAGCGGGATCACCGCCCAGTCGAGCAGCACGATCACCGCGAACCAGGCGGCGAGGCTGGACACGACCTGCCGGTAGCTCAGCATGTTGACGGAATACACGACGCTCAGGGCCACGATGGTGGTGAGCAGGACGCGGCGGAACGACACCGCCGGGTCGATGGCCCAGGCCACGCTGAGCCAGCACCAGAGCAGCAGGACCGCCAGCGCGCCCGGCACCGCAAGCAGGGACCGCGCGCCCTGCGTCAGCATGGCGGTGGCGACAACCAGCATGAACACCAGGATGAACGCGGCCTGCCGGAGGCCGTCGCCGGTCCCGTCCAGCGTCCCCTCCCCGTCGTAGCCGCCCGTGAGGATCGGGGTGAAGGCGACGAAGGCGACGAAGACCAGGCAGGAGAAGCACAGGCCCGGCAGGCGGTCCCGCCAGGCGAACCCGTCCAGCGCCGTGCCGGACGGCGTTGCCGCGGTTTGCGACGCCGCGCCGCCGCGGCGCAGGCTGGCCGGCGTCCGGTCGTTCAGCCCACCTCGTCTCATGCCGGCCTCCCCCGCATCAAGCAGCGCGCCGTTGCAGGCTGGGCGCCGCAGCCCTGCACCACTCCCGACCATCGCCCCGGCGGCCCGGCGGCACAGCCGCGCGGGAAGCCATGGCTGAAGCAGGCCGGCTTGGGCAAATTACCCCTTGCTCGTCTCAATTAAAAGATCCATCTTTGTCTTGCATGATTGTTTTGTTTATAAAATATAACTATTTTCCATGCTTGACAATAAACATAGATTGATCTCTTTTGTAAAAACAAAAAACAGGTTCCAAGACGACTGGGGAAGCGCAGTTCTGGGTGGGCCTTTTCTCGTTCTGGTTGGTTCTGTTGATGACACGAAAAATACTGGCTGTTTCCTCTGGCGGCGGTCATTGGCTGGAGCTTTGCCGCCTCCGCCCGGCCTTCGCCGGCCTCGACGTGGCGTTCGTCAGCGTGCACCCGAACTACGCCGACCAGGTGCCGGGCCATCGCTTCCACGTGGTCAGGGACGTGTCCCGCCGGGATTGGTGGGGCGCCGCCGTGCTGGTCCCGCAACTCGTCCGCATCATCTGGAAGGAGCGCCCCGATGTCGTCATCACCACCGGATCGTTCCCCGCCCTGTTCGCGCTGGCGATCGCCAGGTTGATCCGCGCCAAGACCATCTGGATCGACAGCATCGCCAACGTCGAGCGGCTGTCCTCGTCCGGCGCCCTGGCGCGCCACGTCGCCGACGTGTGCCTGACGCAATGGCCGGCGCTGGCCTCCGGCCGCGGGCCGTCCCACTGGGGGGCGGTCCTGTGATCCTCCTGACCATCGGCACCATGCTGCCGTTCGACCGCCTGGTGCGGGCGGTTGACCGTTGGGCGGCCGAGCACCGCGGGGAGCCGGTCGTCGCGCAGATCGGCGAGCAGGGCGCCTACCAGCCCCGGCACATGCGCTGGGCGCGCCTGCTGCCGCCCGGCGAGCTTGCGGCGTGGATCGACCGCAGCCGCCTGCTGATCGCCCATGCCGGGACGGGCAGCTTCTTCCTGGCGGCCGAACGGTCGCGTCCCGTCGTGCTGTTCCCGCGCCGCGCCAGCCTGAAGGAGCACACCACCGACCACCAGGTCGCGACCGCCCGCTGGCTGGGCGGGAAGCCGGGCGTGTACGTGGCGATGACGGAGGACGAGCTTCCGTCGGCGATCGCGCAGGCCCTCGCGCGGCCCGGCGCCGTGGTGGCCCCCGTCGCCCCGTTCGCCCCGGAGCCGTTCATCGCCCGCCTGCGCGAGGCGCTGCTGTCCTGAGACGCACGTGCAACCTTTGACACCTGGAGGGACATCATGGTCCGCTTGGCACTGATTGGCTTGGGGAAGATGGGCGTGTCGCACCTGGCGATCATGCGTTCCCACCCGGACGTCGAGCTGGTCGCCGTGTGCGACACCGCCCGCTACATGCTCGATGTATTGGCGAAGTACACCGGCCTGCTGGTTTATGACGATTACAAGAAGATGCTGCGCGAGCAGGACCTGGACGGCGTGGTGATCGCGACGCCCTCCAAGTTCCATGCGGAGATGGTGCGCGCGGCCCTGGACCACGGCCTGCACGTCTTCTGCGAGAAGCCGTTCTGCCTCGACCCGGACACCGGGCAGCGGCTGGCGGACCTCGCGGAGCAGAAGGGGCTGGTCAACCAGGTTGGCTACCACTACCGCTTCGTGGGGCCGTTCCGCGAAGCCCGGCGCCTGATCGCGCATGGCGCCATCGGCCGGGTCCACCACTTCCTCGCCGAGGCCTACGGCCCCGTGGTGCTGCGCGCGCGGAACGCGACCTGGCGGGCCAGCAAGTCCGAGGGCGGCGGCTGCCTCTACGACTACGCGAGCCACGCCCTCGACCTGGTGACGTTCATCGTCGGCGAACCCGAGCGGGTGGGCGGCACGGTGCTGCGGACGGTGTTCTCCAACGACGTGGAGGACGAGGTGTACTCGACGCTCTTCCTGGCCAACGGCGTGACCGGCCAGGTGGCCGCGAACTGGAGCGACGACAGCCACCGCAAGATGTCCACCAAGCTCACCGTCTGGGGCACCAACGGGCGGCTGATGGTGGACCGCCAGGAAACCCAGCTCTACGTGCGCGACCCGGACGCGGCGGACATCCCGCTCAAGGCCGGGTGGACGGTTTCCTACACGACGGCGCTTTCGGACAGCCAGTTCTTCTACCTGCGCGGCGAGGAGTACTCGGCGCAGATCGACCACTTCGTGCGGGCCATCCGGCGGGACGGCGCGGATGCGGCCGCGACCTTCGCCTCGGCCGCCATCACCGACCGGGTGGCCGCCATGATGCGGCGGGACGCGGCGGGCCTGCCGGAACCGGCGGGCGGCCTGGCCGCGGCCATCCCGGCGC
>CAXTTB010000122.1:0-8659 GCA_964246905.1 uncultured Acetobacteraceae bacterium
CTCGAAGCCGACGTGGCCCGGCGCGTCCGCGGACGGGACGCCGCCGAGGCCGAACTGCTGACGGCCCGCCTGGACCGCATGGAGGCGGACATCGCGTTCGGCGAGCGCCGGGCCGCCCTGGAGGGCGCGCGCCTGCTTTTCAGGTCGCTGACCGGCATGGATCCGGATCCTACGGCGTTGAACGAAGCCGAGCCGCCGAGACGCACCCCACCCCATCCACGCCTGGCCGAGGCCGATGCCGCCGTGGCGGTCGCCGATGCGAACCGTCGCCTGGCGGCCTTGCAGGTCCGCGAAAGCCCCGAGATCGGCCTGCTCGGCCGAAGCTCGCGCGAGGCCGGAACCAACTTCTATGACAACCGCGTCGGCTTGCAGTTCCGCCTCCCCTTCGCGACCGAGGCGCGCAACGCGCCCCGGCAGGCCGCCGCCGAAGCCGAGCTGACCGAGGCGACCGCAGCCGCGGCCAACGTCCGGCGGCAGGTGGACCTCCAGGCCGCCCGTGCCCGGCTGGACCTGGGCGCCGTGCAGCAGGCGCTCGGGACGGTTCGCCAGCGCGCGGCCGTCCTGCAGCAGCAACGCGGGCTGTCCGAGGATGCCTACCGCGGCGGCCAGGCGTCGCTGGGCGACGTCCTCCGCGCCCGCGCCCTCGCGACCGAAGCGGAGATGGCCAACGGCCGTGCGGAGGTGGCCGTCCGACAAGCCCGCTCGGGCGTCAACCAAGCACTGGGGATCCTGCCATGAAGGCCTTCGCCGCCCTCACGACGCTGGGGGTCCTCACGGCCCTTGCGGCAAGCCCCGTTCAGGCCCATCCGGGGCACGGCGACGATGCGCCTGCGCCCGCCCCTGGGAACGCCTCGCCGCGGGCCGAGGCTCATTCCAACCTGTTCGAGCTGGTGGCGACGGTCAAGGCCGGTGCCGTGATCATCCACCTCGACCGTTTCGCCACCAACGAGCCGGTCGAGGGTGCGTCCATCGAAGTGGGCGAAGGCGACACGACAGCGAAGGCGGAACCGCAGCCGGACGGCACCTACAAGCTGGCCGCACCATGGCTGGGCAAGCCCGGGCATCACGACCTGGTGCTCACGGTGACTGCGGGCGACGACGCGGATCTGCTGAACGCCAGCCTTGACCTGCCAGCGGACGACCGTCCGGCCACGGTGGCCGCGGCTGGTCCCAGGGCGCGGTTGCAGGCGGCACTCGGCGACCGGCGCGGGCCGGTGGTTGCAGGGCTGGGCTTCCTGCTGGGCGTGTTCACGACCCTGCTGTTCCAGGCGCGCGGACGCTGGCGGGCGGCGATGGGCGGCATGGCGCTGCTGTCCGGGCTGCTGGTGGCAGGTGCTGCCCTGGCCCACCCCGGCCACGACGGCCCAGAAAACGATGGTCAACCGGCGCCCGGCACTGTGTCCCTTGGCGCCACCGACGCCCCCCGCCGCCAACCGGACGGCAGCGTGTCCATGCCCAAGGACGCCCAGCGCCTGCTCGCCATCCGCACGGTGCTCGCGGTTGAGAACGACGCGGCCCGCACTGTTCAGGTCATCGGCCAGGTGGTCGCCGATCCCGAGGCCGCCGGGCGCGTGCAGGCCAGCCAGCCCGGACGCGTCGGACCCGGCGACCAGAGGCTCGCGCACCTGGGGCAGCGGGTCGGGAAGGGAGACGTGCTGGCCGTGGTCACGCCGACGATCGGCGCCGTCGAGCGTGGCGGCGTGGAGGCGCAGGTGGCGGAGCTGGATGCCTCGGTCCGCCTCGCCCAGGCCAAGGTTGCCCGGCTTTCGGCGTTGGCCGGCAGCGTGCCGGGCAAGGACATCGACGAGGCACGGCTGGAGCTGGACGGGGCGCGCAGGCGCCGGGCGGCGCTGGCGCCCTCGCTGGCCCAAGGCGAGGCGCTGCGGGCGCCGGTGTCCGGGGTGGTGTCGGTCGCCAATGCCCAGGTCGGGGCGCTTGTCGAGAGCAAGGACGTGCTGTTCGAGATCGTGGATCCGGCACGTTTGTGGGTGGAGGCGATCCTGACCGACCCGTCGCTGGCCGGACAGGTCAAGGCGGCGTCGGCCATCACCGCCGACGGCACGAGACTCGCGGTGACGTTCATTGGCCGAGGGCTGACGCTGCGGCAGGGCGCGGTGCCCCTCCAGTTCCGGATCGACGGGCCGCCGCCCGGCTTGTCCGTGGGCTCTCCCGTGACCGTCGTCGCCGAACTCGACGGCAAGGAGCGCGGGGTCGCGCTGCCGCGTGCCGCCGTGGTGCGCCAGGCGAACGGCACGCCCGCGGTGTGGGACCATGTGTCGGCCGAGCGGTTCGTGGCGCGCCCGGTGCGCGTTCGTCCGCTGGATGCCGGGCGCGTGCTGGTGCTGGGCGGCCTGGCGTCCGACCCCGCGCCGCGCGCCGTCGTGCAGGGCGCCGAGCTGCTGGGGCAGGTCCGATGAACCGCCTGTTCGGCGCCCTCGTCCACGGCAGCCTGCGCCACCGCCTGCTCGTGCTGGCCGCAGCGGCGGTGCTGGTCGCCTATGGCGGCTTCGAGCTGGCGCGGATGCCGGTGGACGTGTTCCCCGACCTGAACCGCCCCACGGTCACGCTGATGACCGAGGCCGAGGGCATGGCGCCGGAGGAGGTCGAGCAGCTCGTCACCTATCCGCTGGAAACCGCGATGAACGGGATGCCCGGCGTGGAGCGCGTGCGCTCCGTGTCCGGCGTCGGCCTGTCGATCCTCTACGTCGAGTTCTCCTGGGGCACCGACCTCTATCGCAACCGCCAGCAGGTGGCCGAGCGCGTCGCCTCCGTGCGCGAGCAGCTCCCTGCCAACGTCGTGCCGCAGATGGGGCCGGTCACGTCCATCATGGGCGAGGTCATGCTGGTGGCCATGACCGCCGACCCGAAGTCTGGCGTCAGCCCGATGCAGGCGCGCGAGCTGGCCGACTTCACCGTGCGCCCGCGGCTGCTGGCGATCCCGGGCGTCGCCCAGGTGATCCCCATCGGCGGCGAGGTGCGCCAATACCAGGTCACGCCGGACGTGGCGCAGATGGTCCGGCTCGACGTGTCGCTCGACGACCTGGAGCGGGCCGTCAGGCAGTTCGGCGCCAACACCGGCGGCGGCTTCGTGGACCAGAACCGGGCGGAGTACGTCGTCCGCAACATCGGCCGCACCACACGCATCGAGGACCTGCGCAGCCTCGTGGTCACCATGCGCGATGGGCAGGCCATCCTGCTGGGCCAGGTCGCCACCGTGGACTACGCCGCCCGCTTCAAGCGCGGCGACGCGGGCGCGGGCGGCAAGCCCGCCGTCATCCTGTCCGTGCAGAAGCAGCCCGGCGCCGACACGGTGCCGCTCACCCGCGCGGTGGAAGCGGCGCTGGGCGACCTCGGCCGCACGCTGCCCCAGGGCGTGCGCGCCGACCAGGTGCTGTTCCGCCAGGCCAACTTCATCGAGGCCAGCATCGGCAACGTCGAGGACGCGCTGCGCGACGCGGTGGTCGTGGTCGCCGTCGTGCTGTTCGCCTTCCTGCTGAACCTGCGGACGACGGCGATCTCGCTGCTCGCCATCCCGATCTCCATCCTGTTCACCGTGCTGGTGTTCCGCCTGGCCGGGCTGTCCATCAACACCATGACGCTGGGCGGCCTCGCCATCGCCATCGGCGAGCTGGTGGACGACGCCGTGGTGGACGTCGAGAACGTTTTTCGTCGTTTGAAGGAGAACCGGGAGGCAGGCAGCCCGCGCCCGGTGCTGGAGGTGGTGGCGGGCGCGAGCCAGGAGGTCCGCTCCGGTATCATCTACGCCACCATCATTGTTGTCTTGGTGTTCCTGCCTTTGTTCGCCCTTACCGGCATCGAAGGCAAGCTGTTCGCCCCCTTGGGCGTCGCCTACATCGTCTCCATCCTGGGCAGCCTCGTCACCTCCGTCACGGTGACGCCGGTGCTCTGTTACTACCTGCTGCCCCGCATGAAGCGTTTGGCGGATCGGGAAAACCCGCTGGTGCGCGTGCTGAAACGGTGGGACGCGCGGCTGCTGCGCTGGTCGTTCGACAAGCTGGCGCCGCTGATGGGCGTGGCCGCCGTGCTGGTCGGGCTGGCCGCAGCCGGGGCCTGGTTCCTGCCCCGCGCCTTCCTGCCGCCCTTCAACGAGGAGACGCTGACCCTCAGCATGACGTTCCAGCCCGGCATCAGCCTGGCCGAGAGCAACCGCCTGGGCGGCATCGCCGAGCGGCTCATCATGGGCGTGCCGGAGGTGCGCTCCGTCGGCCGCCGGGTCGGGCGGGCCGAGCTGGACGAGCACGCGGAGGGCGTCCACGCCTCCGAGATGGACGTGGACCTGCGGCCCATTGCTTCAGGCGGGGGCCGTCCCAAGGAGCAGGTGCTGGCCGACCTGCGCCAGCGCGTGGCCGTGCTGCCCGCGGCCTTCAACATCGGCCAGCCCATCGGGCACCGGCTGGAGCACCTGCTGTCCGGCGTGAACGCCGCCATCGCCGTCAAGCTGTTCGGCGACGACCTCGACACCCTGCGCGGCCTGGCCGAGGACCTGCGCGGGCGCATGGCAACCGTGCCGGGCCTGGTGGACCTGCTGGTGGAGCGCCAAGTGCGGGTGCCGCAGCTCCAGGTCCGCCTCGACTACGCCCGTGCCGCCCTCTACGGCGTCACCCCGGCGGCGCTGGCCGACAGCCTGGAGACGCTCAGCAACGGCAAGGTGGTCAGCCAGGTCGTGGACGGGCAGAAACGGTTCGACGTGGTGCTGCGCCTGTCCGACCCGGAGCGCACGACGGAGGCGCTGGCCGGGCTGCTGGTCGAGACGCCGAAGGGCCGCGTGCCGCTCCGCACCTTCGCCGACGTGGAGGACACGGACGGGCCGAACCAGGTGCTGCGCGAGAACGGGCGTCGGCGCATCGTGGTCCAGGCCAACACGTCTGGTGCAAGCGGGGGCAGCTCCGACATGGGGCGCGTGGTCGGCGGCATCCGCGCGGAGGTGGCCAAGCTGGCGCTGCCCCCGGGCTACTCCGTCGAGCTTGAGGGCACGTTCCAGGCGCAGGAGGCGGCGGCCAGGCTCATCGGCACGCTGTCCCTGGTCAGCCTCGCCATGATCTTCACGGTGCTCTACAGCCGCTACCGCTCCGCCGTGCTGGCCCTGCTCATCATGGGCAACGTGCCGCTGGCGCTGATCGGCTCGGTGGCGGCGCTGTGGGTCGCGGGCCAGCCGCTGTCAGTCGCCAGCATGGTCGGCTTCATCACGCTGACCGGCATCTCGGCGCGCAACGGCATCCTGAAGGTCAGCCACTACATCAACCTGGTCCTGCACGAGGGCGAGGCGTTCGGGCCGGACATGGTGGTGCGCGGCAGCCTGGAACGGCTGACGCCGGTGCTGATGACGGCGCTCTCGGCCGGGTTCGCGCTCTTGCCGCTGATGCTGGGCGCGGACGCGCCGGGCAAGGAGATCCTGCACCCCGTCGCCGTCACCATCTTCGGCGGCCTGGTCAGCGCGACCCTGCTCGACACGCTGCTGACGCCCGTCCTGTTCCTGCGCCTGGGCCGCAAGCCGCTGGAGCGGCTCATGCGGCCCGACGCCGACGGGATCCTGCCCGCCGAGGCGTTCTGACCCCCTTCCAACCGAGGAGAACCACCATGAGACCGCACACCTTCGCCGCCGCCTGCATCCTTCTTCTGGCACCCGCCGCGGCGTTCGCCCATGGCACGCCGCCAGCACCGGCGCACGGCGGCCAGGTCGTCGAGGACTCTGCCGAGCATTGGGTCGAACTCGTGACGAGCGGCGACCTGCTGACCGTCTATGTCCTCGACGAGGGCAAGAACCCCATCCCGAGCACGCAGCTCGGCGGCAAGGCGACCGTGCTCGTCGGCGGCAAGTCGCAGGTCGTCGCATTGGTGCCGGGGGACGGCAACAGCCTGACCGGCAGGCTGGCCCCCGCGGCATCCGGGACGATGACGGCAGTGCTGTCGCTCACCGTCTCCGGCAAGCCCGCCCAAGCCCGCTTCGCATCCGCGCAGTGACCCGACAACGAGCAGGAGTCCTCCCATGACGCAGTCCTTCAAACCCACGGCCCTGGCCGTCGCGACCCTGGCCGTCCTGGCCATCGGCTCGCCCGCCCCGGCGCAGCAGGCGACCCCGGCGCCGATGAAGCCGATGCCAGGCATGGCCATGCCGATGCCGTCCGGCGGCGGCACCCCGGCGGAGGGGGCGATGATGGCGGCGATGGACAGGATGTCGAAGGACATGGCGGCCGCGCCGATGACTGGCGACGCCGACCGGGACTTCGTCGCGATGATGATCCCGCACCACCAGGGAGCCATCGACATGGCCCGCTTCGAACTCGCGAACGGCAAGGACCCGGCCCTGCGCAAGCTGGCCCAGGACGTCGTTGCCGCACAGGAGAAGGAGATCGCCGAGATGAAGGGCTGGCAAGCCCGGCAGCCCGGCCCGCGCTGACCTTCGCCGACGATGCGGGCGTCGGCATCGCGAGGTGCTCGATGCCCGCCTCGTTGCACGGCCCGTGGCCTGCACCGCGGCCTTCGGCGGCCGTTCGCGTCGCCTTTGCCGAACGGCGTCCTCGCTGCCAAGCGGGACGGCCGCGGCCTTGACGACGGCTGGCAAGGCCCGCCCTGGAACGCCGCCACCCGGCAAGGGCCGCTTCGGGGCGTGCCTGCCGCTGCGATCACCAACCGTCCCGGACCGCTGCCAGATGCCGATCACTGGAAAATCTGTTGTAGAAGTAGGGTATCCCCCTATGCTTCCTTCAATGCACACGGTTCGAGAGAAGCACAAGCTGTTGGCCCGGGTCAGGCGCATGAAGGGGCAGGTCGAGGCCATCGAGCGTGCCCTGGAGGGCGAGGCTGGCTGTGAACAGGTTCTTCACCTCATCGCAGGCGTCCGGGGTGCCATGGCCGGGCTGATGGCCGAGGTCGTCGAGGACCATGTGCGGACGCACCTGGTCGATGCGGACGAGCACCCGGGCGCCCTGAAGCAGGACGCGGTCGAGCAGTTGCTCGACGTCGTCCGCAGCTACCTCAAGTAGGAGTGGCCCCATGGCCGACACCCTGACGCACCCTGACGCCGGGCACTCCCACGTGTTCCTGGGCGAGGGGCACGAGACCTCCGAGAAGCGCACATGGGCGGTCATCTGGCTCTGCGGGGCCATGATGATGCTGGAGATCGTCGGCGGCCTGTGGTTCGGGTCCATAGCCCTGGTCGCCGACGGCCTGCACATGTCCACGCACGCGGGTGCGCTGCTGCTCGCCGCGCTGGCCTACAGCTACTCCCGGAAGCACGCGGCCGACCCGCGGTTCACCTTCGGGACGGGCAAGCTGGGCGACCTCGCCGGGTTCACGTCCGCCATCGTGCTGGCCATGATCGCCATCCTCATCGGCTACGAGTCCCTGACCCGCCTGCTTGCCCCGGTCCCCATCCGGTTCGCCGAGGCGATCCCCATCGCGTGCCTGGGCCTGGCCGTGAACGTCGGCTCGGTGTGGCTGCTCGGCGCCGGGCACGACCACGGCCATGGTCACTCGCACGGCCACGGCGCCGACGGGCACGATGAGGAGCATGTCATCGAGACCGTGGGCGGCACGCTGGTGCTGAGCGTCTTCGAGCACGGCGTTCCGCCCGTCTTCCGGCTGCACGGCAGGGATGCCGCCCTGCCCGCGCCGGAGTCGGTCACGGTGGAGACGCTGCGCCCCGACGGCACGCGCCAGGTGTTCGCGATGGCGGCTCGGGGCGGCTACTTGGAATCCGTCGCGGACATCCCGGAACCGCACGCCTTCACGGCAACGGTCAACGTCGCTGGCGTGGGCCACTCCGTCGCGTTCGAGGAGCACGGGCACGCCCACGGCGCGGCGCACCGGGACAACAACATGCGTGCCGCGGTCATCCACGTCCTCGCGGACGCGGCCGTCTCCGTCCTGGTCATCGTCGGCCTGCTGCTGGCGCGCGCGTTCGGCTGGCTTTGGATGGATCCGCTGGCAGGCATCATCGGCGCATGCGTCATCGCGTCCTGGGCCTACGGGCTGGTCCGCGACACCGGCGCGATCCTGCTCGACATGAACCCCGACGCAGGCATGGCAGCCAAGGTGAGGTCGGCCATCGAGGACGATGGGGACCGGCTGACCGATCTCCACCTTTGGCGGCTCGGACCCGGCCATCTCGGTGCCATCCTCGCCATCTCGACGGCACGGCGGCGCGGCGCGGAGTTCTACCGGCAGCGGCTCGCCGGGTTCGGAGCCTTGTCGCACGTCACGATCGAGGTGGACCAGGCGGCATAGGATGTCGTGCTGATCGGGGGGCTTCCGACTTCTCGATCCTTTGGAGATCAGGAGGCGAACGCCGAACTCTGCTCGTTCGCCGTTGTAGGGATCGTGTCAATGGCCTGGTAGAGCGACGGACAAGCGTTCCCGCCGGACTGCTCGGCGATCAGCACGTAGATCCTGCCACCGCCTCTATAGACATCCTGGATCAGCACGCGGTCATCATCGGCATCGTTGGCCAGCACGCGGCCGTCCGCGACGATCTGGTGGCCGTTGCCCTGGGCCATGATCCGGACAGTGTGGCCTTCGATGACGCGCCGGTCCTGAACGGTGCCGGTCGCAGCGGCTGGGGTCACATGCAGGGGGCGTTGCTGCGTGACCCTGCCTCCTAGAATGCCCCCGGTTTGAAGTAGAGTCCGTCATCAGGAGA
>CAXTTB010000123.1:0-3810 GCA_964246905.1 uncultured Acetobacteraceae bacterium
GCGCATGGTGGTGGCGGGCGGCGAGACCAGCGGCGCGGTGGTGGGGCGGCTCGGGGTGAAGCGCCTGCGCATCGGCGCGGAGATCGACCCCGGCGTGCCCTGGACCTACGCGGAGGGCGGGGCGGTGCCGCTGCTGCTGGCGCTGAAGTCCGGCAACTTCGGCGGGCGCGACTTCTTCCTGCAAGCGTTCGAGCGGCTGGCGTGATGGACGAGACGGAGTTGCGTGCCCTTCTGGTGACGTTGGCGGCGAGCCTGTTCGCCCGGGGCTACTCGGTCGGCAGCGCCGGGAACATCAGCGTGCGCCTGCCGGACGGCTACCTGATGACGCCGACCAACTCCTGCCTGGGCCGGTTGGACCCGGCGCGGCTGTCGCGGCTCGACGCCGGGTTCGCGCATGTGGGCGGCGACCCGCCGTCCAAGGAGGTGTCCATGCACCGGGCGTTCTACCGGGCGCGGGCGGACGCCGGGGCGGTGGTGCACCTGCATTCCACCATGGCGACCGCGGCGGCGTGCCTTTCGGACGCGGACGCGGAGTGCCCGATCCTGCCGCTCACCCCTTACTTCGTGATGCGCGTCGGCCGCCGCCTGCCGGTCGTGCCGTACTACCGCCCCGGCGACGCCGCCATGGAGCCGGCCATCGCCGAGCAGGCGCGCACGGCGCGGGCGGTGCTGCTGGCGAACCACGGCCCCGTGGTCAGCGGGCGCACGCTGACGGACGCGGTGTACGCGGCGGAGGAGCTTGAGGAGGCAGCGAAGCTGTTCCTCACGCTGCGCGGCTCGCCGGTCCGCACGCTGTCCCCGGCGCAGGTGGAGGATCTGCTGGCGACGTTCGGCTGACCAAGGAACGGGGGCGTGCCGTCAAGGCGGCATCACCGCTCCGACGCTGGCACGCCAGGCCCGTCGGGTGCTTCGGTTGAAAGCCACCAGCCGTCGCCCGCGCACCAGCACGTCGCGTCCGGCTCCCCGTCCAGGCGGAGCGAGCGCACGTCATCGGCGCGGCCCTTGGAGAATGCGTCCACGAGGCTCCGGCTCGCCGTCTCGTCCTGCCGGCCCACGCAGCCGATGAACATGGCGCGCGAGATGAAGCACGCCGGCCAGGCACTCCCCATGGCAGGCCGCGTCACGAGCAGCATCCCGCCCCGTCCGTCCACCGGCTGCAACGGGAACAGCAGGCGGCCGCCGACCCGCAAGGCATCCAGCCAGGAGCGGCTTGGCTGCGTGATGCCGGCATTGACGTAGATGCAGTCCGCGTCCGGCAGGCCGTCGCCGATGCCGGAGCGCGCGTGCAGCTCCACTTGCGCCAGGTGCGACAGGTTCCGTTCGGCGCGGCCCGCCAGGCCTGGATCGATCTCGTAAGCGTGGACCCGGCCGGACGGCCCGGCCAAGTGGGCGAGCAGGGCAGTGTAGTAGCCTGAGCCGGCGCCGACATGCAGCACGGTGTCGCCTTCCCGCGGGGCAAGCTGGTCGAGGCAAAGGGCATGGAGGCTTGGCTCGCCGATGTTGATGCCCCGCGCCGGGTCCAGGGCGACCAGGGTGTTCTGATAGAGGAATGCCGGATCGGCGTCCGGCGTCCGCACATAGCATTCCCCGGGCGGGCGTGAGGCCGAAGGCGCAAATGCCGCCACCGACCACGGCCCGGGTCCCGCGAACGGCTCGCGCGGCACGGCGGCGAAGGCTTGCTCGATGCGGGGATCGGACGCGCCGCCGATGCCGGCGACGTAGCGGGCATAGAAGGCGCGCAGGCCGGCCGCGCGGTCCGTCATGGCTGCAGCATCCGCATGTCACGACCCTCCAAATGCCTGCGGCTTTCCGCGGCCTAGCCACCGAAGTCACGGCGCAGCATTTCAGAACTCCAGCAAATTGTCCCGTCCGGCCGACGATTTCGCCCGGTCAGGCCGGAACCAAACGCCGCCAGCGCGCACGCATGGCGTCCAGCCCCAGGCACTCGCCGGCGCGGTCCAGCACGAAGAACCCATGCACCATGGCCAGGAACACGTAGTTCCACGGCCACTCGTCGCCACGACGGTACAGCCCGACCCAGAGGTTGAGCGTGAAGGCGATGCCCGCCAGACCGGCCAGCCGCACGCCGAGGCCCAGCATGAGCGAGACGCCGAGCAGCGTCTCGGTGAGCCAGACGAGCGGGTCGAGGACCGCGATGTTGGGCAGCAGCACGTCGCGCACCAGGGCGGCGTGGGCCGGCAGCCAGGAGTGCTCGGCCAGTTGCCCCGTCCAGTACTGGAAGCCGCCAGCGACCGGCAGCGGCAGCTTCCACAGGGAGCCTTGCAGCCACATCGTGCCGATCAGCGTGCGGAACAGCCAGATGGCGAGGGTGCGCCCGCGGCGCTGCGCCGGGTCGCGGGACCATGCATGGGCCGCCACCGCGACGCCGCCGACCAGCAGGGCGGCGTAGAACGCCACCAGCACGTACCGCGCGCCGCCGAGCGCCTCGTGGTCCGGCGTGTCCCCGATCAGGAACAGCCACGAATCATAGAATGGGTTGGTGCGCATCACAGGCTCCCGAACGCTGCGGCGGCGGCCTCGATCAGGCGGAGGGCGGCGACCGTGCCGTCCGCCTCGCCCTTCTCGAAGTCGCTGCCCTCTTGCTGGCCCATGACGTTCGTCACATGGGCGAAGCAGGTGACAGCGGCGCCACGTGCCGTGGCGAAGGCGTAGAGCGCGGCCGCCTCCATCTCGACCGCGAGCACGCCCAGGGCGCGTGCGGCGGCGATGGCGGCCTCGGTCTCGCGGAACGGCGCGTCGGTGGTCCAGGTGGCGCCGCGGTGCAGGGCGATGCCGCGCCGCCGTGCTTCCCGCTCCACGGCGTCGAGCAGGGCCGGGTCAGGGGCGGCGACGAAATCGGCCGCGCCGGGCGGAAGGTAGTGGAAGCTCGTGCCCTCGTCCCGCAGCGCCCGGTCGATCAGCACGGTGTAGGGCGGCGGTTCGTCCAGTTCGGCGATCTGCCCGGCCGAGGTCAGGCTGATGAGGTAGCGGCAGCCGGAGGCGAAGAGCTGCTCCGCCACCAGCACGGCGAACGGCGCCCCGACCGCCAGGCCGACGATCCCGACGGGCGTGCCGCCGGGCAGGTCGAACTCGAACAGCTCCGTGTGGTAGCACGCCCAGCCGGGGCTTGGCCGCGCCGCGCCGGTGCGGCGCAGGGTCCGCACCAGGTCGCCGTCGGGATCGAGCACGCAGACGCCCGGAACGTCCCGCAGCGGCAGGCCGCGCTGGCGCCGGGCTTCCCGCAGCAGGCTCTCGGGCTGGAACACCGAGGGCGCCGTGGGGTCGCGTTCGCGCCAGCCTGGACCCATGCTTTCGTTCCCCCGCGCCGCGCGTTGCGGAGCCGTGTGTAGAACGATCTTTGACCATCGGCCAGGCTGCGCGCACGCCGGGGCGTCAGGACGCCACGGGTGCGTGGACGGGCGTCAACCCGGCCGCGCCGAGCGCCAGGCGCCGGTCGGCGAAGCGCCGGGCAAGGTCGGGCTGGTGCAGGCAGACCAAGACCGCCAGCCCGTCCCGGCGCGCCAGGTCGCGCAGCAGGCCGAGAATCGCCTCCGCGTTGCCGGGGTCGAGGCTGGCGACCGGCTCGTCGGCCAGCAGCACCGGGGCGCGCTGGGCCAGCGCCCGGGCGATGGCGACGCGCTGCCGCTGCCCGCCCGACAGGGTGTCGGCCCGGCGCCCTCCCAGCCCGGCGAGGCCCACACGCGCGAGACAGTCCTCTGCGAGGGTCAACTCCCGCGTCGGCCAGCGCCGCAGCGTCGCGCGCCAGAAGCCGACCCGGCCCAGCGTGCCAACCAGCACGTTGGCCCGCGC
>CAXTTB010000123.1:3820-8627 GCA_964246905.1 uncultured Acetobacteraceae bacterium
CGATGCGCCCGGTGGAAGGGATCAGCCGGGCCATGGCGTGGACCAGGGTCGTCTTGCCCGCGCCCGACGCGCCCTCGACCGCCACGACCTCCCCGGGCGACAGCGCCAGCGAGACCTCCGACAGCACCGCGCGCCCGCCGCGCTCGACGGTCAGGCCGCGGACACTGAGGGGGGTCCCTGTCAGAGCAGCGCCGCCCGCAGCCGGGCCGAGATGCGGTCCGCCGCCAGCACGAGGGCGACGATGACGAGCAGGATGGCCAGCACGCGGGCGAAGTCCAGCAGGTCCACGGCGTTCTTCAGCTCCTGCCCGACCCCGCCCGCGCCGACCAGGCCCAGCACCGTGGAGGCCCGGATGTTGAACTCCCACACGTACAGCACCGTTGACGCCATCTGCGGCAGCGCGCCGGGCAGCAGCACGACGGTCGCGGCCTGGGCGCGGGACGCCCCGGCGGACAGGGCAGCCTCGACGGGTGCAAGGTCGGCGGTCTCCAGCGCCTCCGACCACAGCTTGGCGATGGACCCGGCGCTGTGCAGCGCCACGCCCAACATGCCCGCGAACGGGCCGAGGCCGACGGCCGCCACGAAGATCAGGGCGAACACGAACCCGTCCACCCCGCGCAGCAGGTCCAAAACGCCGCGGACAGGGTGGTAGAGCCAGGCGGCAGGCGCGACGGGCCGGGCAGCGAACAGCACGAGCGGCAATGCCGCCAACGCCGCGAGCGTGGTGCCGAGCGTCGCGATGGCCACCGTTTCCGCCGCCCGGCGCGCGAGGTCGCCGGGGCCGGAGAAATCGGGCGGGAACGCCGTGGAGAACCATCGGAACAGCCGCGGCAGCCCCGCCCACAGCCGAGGCAGGTCCGGCGAGACGACCCAGAGGCAGGCGCCGTGGAGGACGGCAGCGGCCAGCAGCCCCGCTGCCCAGCGATTCAACTCCCTTGCAGCTTGTGCAGCGCGCGCCCAGCCGCCTCGATGTCGGCGTAGCTGTCCGGACGGGCGGCAACCCAACTGGTGTAGTGTGCGGGCAGGAGCGCGGCGGCCTGGGCCGCGTCGATCTTCAAGGCCGCATCCAGGATGGCGCGCTTCGTCGCCGGGTCGAGGTCGCGACGGACCGCGAGCGCGTCGTTCGGCAGCGGGTCGGAGGTCCAGACCACCCGGACCTGGTCCGCCCTGACCCGCCCGGCCTCGATCATCGCTTGCAGGTTGCGGTCGTAGTCGGTCGCGAGGTCCACCTGCCCGGTCGCCACAGCGATGTCGTTCGCCGGGTGGGACGCGCCGTCGCGGTACTTGAAGTAGGTTTTCACGTCGATGCCATGCGTCAGGAACCACCAGTTCGGGATCAGCCAGCCGCTGGTTGACCCGGCGTCGGCGAAGCTGATGGACAGGCCGCGGGCGTCCTCCGGGAAGTGCTCGATCTTCAGGTCCGGCCGGGCGATGATGATCGCGTTGTAGGTCGGCTTGCCGTTGTACTCGACGGTCGCCAGGGCCTCCGCCCCCGAACGGTCCTTCGCCAGCACGTAGCCCCACGGCCCCATCCAGGCGCAGTCCACCTGTCCGTTCGCCAGCGCCACCGCGATGCCGGCCCAGTCGGTCGTCACCGTCAGCTCGTAGGGGCGGCCGAGCGCGCCGGCCAGATAAGCGAAGAACGGCTCATCGGCGCGCTTGGTGTCGCCGGCCGTGGGCTGGAACGGGCCGACCGCGAAGCGGACCGGGGCGTCCGCCGCGCGTGCCCGCCCGGCAAAGCCCAGCAGGGAAGCGGAGGCAGTCAGGTGACGGCGGGAGATCATGCGGGGTCCTCCGTTGCACGCACGCCTTCATACGATGCAATCATGCAGAACGTGACAAACTTCTCACAAAACCTACGGAGCCACTGCCGGCGTGCCCGCACGGATGGCGCGCATCACGCCGTCTCTTCCTCCTCCAAGACCTTCGCCTCCGCCGGGAACACGCCGAAGCGCCCCGCCACGTCGGGAGCGTGGCGCAGCAGGTCCGGGCGCAGCTTGGCGGGCGAGATGTCCTTAACCGGCGGGCGGCGCTCGGCGATGGCGCCATGCCATCCATGCCGTCCGCAATGCGCCTCCCATGGCTTCGTTTCACCGAGGTATGCGGGGAACGGGTGCGTGATGCCGTGATCCCCGGCTTGCGGCATCCGCCGCCGGGCGTCATTACCGTCTCCGCGCCGCGTGGGGCGCAGGAATGGCGGCGCCGGGGCAGGATTTGGCGAGCGAGGCGGGCAAGGGCCTGAAATTGAGACCGTTGCTGGGCTTGGCTGGCGTGCTGCTGGCCGCGCTCACGGCCGAGTTCAACGACGGCGTGACCTCCACCGCGCTGACCGACGTGCGGGGCGGGCTGGGCATCAGCGAGGACCCGGGCACCTGGTTCAGCAGCCTGTTCGCCACGGGCCAGGTCGTCGGCATGTCGATGGCGACGTTCTGGGCGCTCACGGTGTCGATCCGCCACTGGCTGCTGTTCGTGGTCGCGGCGACCTGCGTCAGCACGGTGTGCATCCCCTTCACCTCGAACCTGGGCCTGCTGTACGGCCTGCGCTTCGTCCAGGGCCTGTGCTCCGGCTTCACCATCCCCTTGCTGCTGACGGTGGCGCTCCAGGTGCTGCCGCCGCCCGTCCGGCTCTACGGGCTGGCGGCCTATGGCCTGACGGCGACGTTCGGGCCGAACATCTCGACCGCCCTGGCCGCGCTGTGGACGGAACTCGTCGGCTGGCGGTTCGTGTTCTTCGAGGGCCTGCCATTGTGCGCGCTGTCCGGCCTGCTGATCTGGCACGGCGTCGCGCAGCAGCCGCCGAAGTACGAGCGCATCCGGCAGTTCGACTGGCGCGGCGCGCTGCTCGTCCTCATCGGGTTCGGCGCGTTCACCACCATGCTCGAACAGGGGAACCGGCTGGACTGGTTCAACTCGAAGCCCATCTGCGTGCTCGCCCTGGTCTCCGCCGTGGCCCTGCCGCTCTTGGTGCTGAACGACCTGATGGTGGAGCTGCCGCTCTACCGCTTCTCCCTGCTCAGGCGGCGCAACTTCCTGTTCGGCCTCACCACCCTGTTCACCTTCCTGCTGCTCAGCCAGTCGGCCTCGACCATCCCGCTCCAGTACCTGCAGCAGGTTGCCGGCTTCCGTCCGGAGCAATCCTACGTGGTCACGGTCCTGATCGCCGTGCCGCAGTTCCTGCTGCTGCCGGCCATCGCCTTCCTGCTGGACTTCGAGCGCGTCGATGCGCGCTGGGTGCTGTTCGCCGGGATCGTGTGCGTGATCACGGCCTGCGTCGGCAACTCCTTCCTCACCTCCGTCTGGGACGCCCGCACCTTCCTGTTCTGGCAGGTATTCCAGGTGTTCGGGGCGCCGCTGGTCGTCATGCCGCTGCTGATGATGTCCGTGAACACCATCAAGGACCCGGCGGACGGGCCGTTCGCGTCCACCCTGGTCAACACGATGCGCGGCGCGGCCGAGCCGGTCGGCGTGTGGATGCTGCAGCTCATCATGCACTGGCGCGGGGGGCTGCACTACAACCGCATCGTGGACCAGTCGGGGCAGGGATCGTTCAGCGCCCTGCAGCAGCACGACGCGGGGAGCCTCGCGGCGTTCCGGGACGCCGTCCAGGCGCAGGCCACCGTGCTGACGCTGAGCGACGCCTTCCTGGTGATCGCGTGCCTCGCCGTCGTGCTGATGGCCGTGCTGGCGGTGCTGCCGGTCCGCACCTACCCGCCGCGCATCGTGGCGCAGCAACCGTAAGGCCACAGGATGCCCGATGACCAGAAAGGCGCCGCGCCGCCGGCGGGCAAAGGCAAGCAGGGGGACAAGCCCGGCCCGCCGCCGCCCGAGCAGAAGCCACCGGCGAAGCGGGCGCCGCTCTGGCCCTGGCTGCTGGGCGGCGCCATTGTCATCGGCTTCATCGCCGTGGTGCTCGCGATCATCTTCGCCCCGGCCCCAGACGTCTGGACGGACGACGCCTACGTCACCGCGCACTACGCGACGGTGGCGCCGCGCGTGTCCGGGCAGATCGCCTCCGTCGATGTGGACGACAACCAGCCGGTGTCCGCCGGGCAGCTCCTGGCGACCATCGACGACCGGGACTTCCGCGCCGCGCTCGCCACCGCGGAGGCCATGCTGGAGCGGGACCAGGCGCAGCTCGCGGAGGCCAGTGCCTCCATCCAGCGCCAGCCGGCCGTGGTGGACCAGTCGCAGACGCAGAACCCGTCCGCCGCGGCGCAGCTCGCCTTCGCCCAGGCGAACCAGCGGCGCTACCGCAACCTCGCCGCGACCGGCGCCGGCACGTTCCAGGAGCGCCAGCAGGCGGACCAGCAGGTGCAGCAGGCGCAGTCGGCGGTCGATCAGGCCCGCGCGTCCACCGAAGCGGCCCAGCGGCAGGTCCCGGTGCTCCAGGCGCAGCGCGCGGCGGCGGAGGCGGCGGTCAAGGCCGACCAGGCGCGGGTCGATCAGGCGCGGCTCAACCTCAGCTACACCCGCATCCTCGCGCCGGTGGACGGCATGGCCGGCCAGCGCACCGTCGAGGTCGGCAACTACGTCGCCCCCGGCGCATCCCTGATGGTCGTGGCGCCGCTCGACCAGGCGTACATCGTGGCGAACTACCGGGAGGTGGCGCTCCGCCACGTGCTGCCGGGCCAGCACGTCCGCATCCACGTCGATGCCTACGACATCGACCTGGACGGCGTGGTGGACAGCGTGCCGCCGGCGTCCGGGGCGGCGTTCGGGGCGATCCAGCCCAACAACGCCACCGGCAACTTCACCAAGATCGTGCAGCGCCTGCCAGTGAAGACCCTGGTTTTGCCGGGTCAGGAGG
>CAXTTB010000124.1:0-8609 GCA_964246905.1 uncultured Acetobacteraceae bacterium
GGGGGGTGCGGAGCAGGTCGCCGCCCGGCGCCGGGCGGATGTAGCCACCGTCGAGCGCATGGATGATCGCCGGCAGCTCGTGGTCGGCCGCCAGCAGCCCGTCCAGCCGGGCGCGCTCGTGCGCCTCGTGCACCCCGGCGGCGTCCAGCATCTCGCGCCGCTCCTCCGCGCCGGGCGGCTCCCCGATCACGTGCAGGCCGTGCGGGATCAGCGTGTACTCCAGTTCCAGGAGCGCCGTGCCCAGCCGGTCGATCTCGGACAGGGCGTCGGGCCAGGCCGGCTCCGGCGCCGCCAGGTCCACGGCGGCGGCCTGCGCCTGCACCAGGCTGGCCAACTGCTCCCGCTGCTCCGGCTCGGCGTCCGGGTCGATGCCGCGCCAGCGGTCGAGCGAACTCTTGAGGTCCAGGAGGCCCTTGTACAGCCCGGCATGGGCCACGGGCGGCGTCAGGTAGCTGATCAGCACCGCGTTGGCCCGGCGCTTGGCGATCATGCCCTCGGACGGGTTGTTGGAGGCATACAGGTTGAAGTTCGGCAGGTGCCCGACCAGCCGGTCCGGCCAGCACTCGGCCGACAGCCCGGCCTGCTTGCCCGGCATGAACTCCAGCGCGCCGTGCGTGCCGAAGTGCAGCATGGCATGGGCGCCGAAATCCTGCTGGATGTAGCGGTAGAACGCGCTGAACGCATGGGTCGGCGCGAAGCCCCGCTCGAACAGCAGGCGCATCGGGTCGCCCTCGTAGCCGAAGGCCGGCTGCAGGCCCACGAACACATTCCCAAAATGCCGGCCCAGCACGAACAGGCTGCTCCCGTCCGTCTGCGCGCGGCCCGGCGCCGGACCCCAGCTCCGCTCGATCTCCGGAAGCCACGTCTCCCGCCGCACATGGTCGTCCACCGGGATGCGCGCGGCGACGTGGGCGTCGGTCCCGTACCGCTCGGCGTTGCCGCCGGTCACGGCGTCCCGCAGCGCGTCCACCGTCTCCGGCACCTCCACGTCGTAGCCGGCGTCCCGCATCGCCCGCATCGTATTGTGCAGCGAGTGGAACACCGCGAGGTAGGCGGCCGTGCCGGTGGCCCCGGCGTTGGGCGGGAAGTTGAACAGCACGAGCGCCACCTTGCGCGCCGCCCGCGCGGTGCGCCGCAGCGCCACGAGCCTGGCAACGCGGGCAGCCAGCGTCCCGGCGCGCTCGGCATGGGACACCATGTCGCGGGACGCCGCGGTCGGCTCGCCCCCGGCGCGTCCGCCGAAGGTCATGGGCGTCATGCCGCCGTCCAGCTCCGGCAGCGCCACCATCATCGTCGCCTCGACCGGCATCAGGCCGCGCGGGTCGGCGTGCCACTGCTCCAGCGTCTGGAACTCGACCGGGTGCGCGGTGACGTAGGGCACGTCGAGCGCCGCCAGCATCGTCTCGGCGGCGGCGCTGTCGTTGTAGGCGGGGCCGCCGACCATGGAGAACCCGGTGAGCGACACCACCGCGTCCACGGCCGCGGCGCCGTCCCGCATGAAGAACCGCTCGATGGCCGGACGGGCGTCGAGGCCGCTGGCGAAGGCCGGGACGACGCGCAGGCCGCGCGCCTCCAGCGCCTCGATCACGCCGTCGTAGTGGGCGGCGTTGCCGGAGATCAGGTAGGAGCGCAGCAGCAGCAGCCCGACCGTGCCGGACAGCCCGGCCCTCGGCAGGTGGCCGAGGTCTGAGAAAACCCGGTTCGGCACGCGCGGGTGGTACAGCCCGACCTCCGGGTACTCGATGGGCGCCGCCGCCGGCAGCGTGCCCTGCAGCGCCCGGCGCTCGCCCGCGGCGTAGCGGCCGACCAACATGCGGACCAGGCTGCCCAGGTTCTCGTCCGACCCGGCCAGCCAGTACTGCAATGCCAGGAAGTAGGTGCGGACGTCCTGCGCCGTGCCGGGGATGAAGCGCATCAGCTTCGGCAGGCGGCGCAGCATCTTCATCTGCTTCTGCCCGGACGCCGGCTTGCCGCCCTCCTTCCCGCCGCCGCGCAGCCGCTTCAGCATGGCAAGCGCGCCGGTCGCCTCCTGCGACATGTCGAAGCGGCCGAGCTTGGTGAGCTTCGTCACCTCGCCCGCCGACATGCAGCACAGCATGGCGTCGCAGTGCTCCCGACGGGCGGCGAGCGCCGGGGCGACGGCGCGGATGTGGTCCTCCAGGAACAGCATCGTCGCGATCACGATGTGGCCCTGGGCGATGTCGGCATGGCAGGCGTCGAGCGCCGCCGGGTCGCTGCCCCACTCGTCGGCGGCGTGGACCACGAGGCTGAGGCCGGGGATGTCGCGCTGCAGCTCGGCCTCTGCCCGGCGCACGGCGCTGGACAGATGGCTGTCCATGGTGACGACGACGACGCGCACGGGCAAGGCGTGGGCGGGCAAGGCGCGGGCCGGAAGGGCGTCAGCGGCCATAATGCGCCTTTGCGTCATAGAGCGTATCGACGGTGATGGTGGCGAGGCCCTGTGCCTGGGCGAACTTCTCCGTGTTGCGCCGGGCCTTGCCGCGGACGAAGAACGGGATCTTGCCCACTTCCTTCTCCGCGTCCGGCGCCCAGACCAGCGGGCCGGCGGGACCCGGCTCAGGCTCGACATGCGCCTCGGGGCGCGGCGGGGCGGCGGCGTGGCCCAGGTGCGAGGGCGCGGCGTCGCCGTGGAACTCCGCATCCTCGCGGAACATGCCGATCAGGTGCTCTTCCAGCCCCATCATCAGCGGGTGCACCCAGGCGTCGAACAGCACATTGGCGCCTTCCCAGCCCATCACCGGGGAGTAGCGCGCCGGGAAGTCCTGGACGTGCACCGGGGCGGAGATCACGGCGCAGGCGATGCCGAGGCGCTTGGCGATATGCCGCTCCATCTGGGTGCCCAGCACCAGCTCGGGCTGCGCCTCGGTGATGCGCGCCTCGATCTCCAGGTAGTCGTCGGAGATCAGCGGCTCCACGCCGTAGAGCTTCGCCGCCTCCCGCACGTCCCGGGCGAACTCGCGGCCGTAGGTGCCGAGGCCCACGACGGTGAAGCCCATCTCGTCCTGCGCGACCCGGGCGGCGGCGATGGCGTGGGTCGCGTCGCCGAACACGAACACCCGCTTGCCCGTCAGGTAGTTGCTATCGACGGAGCGGGTGTACCACGGCATCCGGGACGGCGCGCCCGCGAGCGCCGGGGCCGGATCGACGCCGGCCAGCGCCGCGACCTCATGGATGAAGTCCCGGGTCGCGCCGATGCCGATGGGCACGCACTTCGTCGCCTTCTGGCCGAAGCTGCGGTGCAGCCACGCCGCCGCCTGCCCGGCGATCTCCGGATACAGCACGACGTTGAACTCGGCCTCCCCCAGCCGCGCGATGTCGGCGGGCGTGGCACCGAGCGGCGCCGCCACGTTCACGTCGATGCCGAGCTGCGCCAAGAGGCGCGTGACCTCCGCCACGTCGTCGCGGTGACGGAAGCCGAGCGCCGCCGGGCCGAGCACGTTGCAGCGCGGGCGCACGCCGGGCGCGCGCTCCGGACGGGCCGTGCCCGGCGGCGGCACATGCGGCCCGGCGAAGGCGCGGACGACCTGGTAGAAGGTTTCGGCCGCGCCCCAGTTCTCCTTCTTCTGGTAGGACGGCAGCTCCAGCGCCACGACCGGCACCGGCAGGCCCAGCGCGCGGGCGAGGCCGCCGGGGTCGTCCTGGATCAGCTCGGCGGTGCAGCTTGCCCCCACCAGCATCGCCTGCGGCTGGAACCGGGCATGGGCGTCGCGCACGGCCTCCTTGAACAGCTCCGCCGTGTCGCCGCCGAGGTCGCGGGCCTGGAAGGTCGTGTAGGTCACGGGCGGGCGCTTCTGCCGCCGCTCGATCATGGTGAACAGCAGGTCGGCGTAGGTGTCGCCCTGCGGCGCGTGCAGCACGTAGTGCACGCCCTCCATCGCGGTGGCGATCCGCATGGCGCCGACGTGCGGCGGCCCCTCGTAGGTCCAGAGCGTGAGCTGCATCGCCCTACACCCGGAGCCGCAGGCGGCGGGTGAGCGGGCGGGCGAACAGCTCGGCGAGGTCGGCGGCCTGGTCGTAGCCCTGGATGGGCGTGAACAGCAGCTCGATGGACCACTTGGTGCCGATGCCCTCCGCCTCCAGCGGGTTGGCGAGGCCGAGGCCGCACACCACCAGGTCCGGACGCGCCGCCCGGACGCGGTCGAGCTGGCGGTCCACGTCCTGCCCCTCGCTCAGCGTGGTGCCGGCGGGAAGCATGGCCAGCTCCTCCGCCAGATGCTGGCGGTGCAGATAGGGCGTGCCGACCTCGATCAGCCGCATGTCCATCTCGCGGGCGAGGAACCGGGCGAGGGGGATCTCAAGCTGGCTGTCCGGGAAGAAGAAGACGCTCTTGCCGGCAAGCTGCTCCCGGTGCCGGGCAAGGGCCTGGCGGGCGCGGCGGAGCGGCGCCTCCGTCACGGCCTCGAACCGCTCGGACGATACGCCCCAGGCGTCGGCGGCGGCCTGCAGCCAGGCGGTGGTGCCCTCCGCGCCGAGCGGGAAAGGCGCGGGGAGGCGGACGGCGCCGCGCGCCTCGAGCGCCCGCGCGGTGTCGGCGAGGAACGGCTGGGCCAGCAGGAAGCGCGTGCCCGGCCCCACGGCTGGCAAGGCCAGCGCGCTGCGCGGCGGCATGAAGCGCACGTCCGCGATGCCCATGCCCTCCAGCAGGCGGCGCATCTGGTCCTCCACGACCTCCGCCAAAGCGCCGACCACCAGCAGGCTCTGCCCGGCCCCTGGCGCTTCACCTGGCGTTTTCTGGGGCAGGATCGGCACGAGCGAGGCGAGGCAGGCGTCCTCGCCTTGGGTGAACGTCGTCTCGATGCCGCTGCCGCTGTAGTTCAGCACCCGGACCTGCGGCATGTGCGTGGCCGACAGCCGCTCGGCGGCGCGGGACAGGTCGAGCTTGATGACCTCGGACGGGCAGGAGCCGACCAGGAACAGCAGGCGGATCTCCGGGCGCCGGGCGAGCAGTTGGTCCACCACCCGGTCCAGCTCGTCGTTGGCGTCGGCCATGCCGGCCAGGTCGCGCTCGTCGATGATGGCGGTGGCGAAGCGCGGCTCGGCGAAGATCATGACGCCGGCGGCCGACTGGATCAGGTGGGCGCAGGTGCGGGAGCCGACGACGAGGAAGAAGGCGTCCTGGATCTTGCGGTGCAGCCAGATGATCCCCGTCAGGCCGCAGAACACTTCACGTTGGCCGCGTTCCCGCAGCACGCGCTGGCCGCGCTCCCGCAAGACGGGCACGTCGCCGCAGCCGAGCGCCGCGGCGGCGCTCACGAGGTCAGGCCCATGCCCGCGGCGTGCCAGCCGTCGCTCTGCAGCCGCGCGCTCCGCAGCTTGAGCACGAACTGCCCGGCGTTGATGACGTAGGCCGCGTAGGCCGCCAGCGCCAGCAGCATCAGCCCGTGGGCGTCAAGCGCCCCTGACAGCAGCGCCGCGAGGTAGGCGGTGTGCAGCGCCAGCACCAGCATGGAGAACACGTCCTCCCAGTAGAAGGCCGGGGCGAACAGGTAGCGGCCGAACACCTTCCGCTCCCAGATGCAGCCGGTGATCATGATGGCGTAGAGGCAGAGCGTCTTGGCGACGACCGACGCGGTGGCGGCGTGCTCGCCCAGCCCGGTGCTGAGGTAGCGCGACACCAGGCACAGGCTGATGAGGAACACGACGAACTGTGCCGGTGCGAGCACGCCCTGCACCACTGTCCAGGGCGAGGCGTCGCGGCGCCGGCGCTCCTCCGGCGTGTAGAGCGCGGGGCGAATCGGCTGGCGGAAGGCCGGGGCGATGCTGCGCCCGGTGGCGCCGCCCCAAGGGCTGCAATCCAGCGAGTCCACGAGGCGGCCGATGAGCTGAGTAAACATCGCTTGACAATGCCCTCCCTAGAAGGTGCGCTGACCCGGTGCAGCCGGAGACGCCCGCTGCCTGGCCACCGCGACCGTGACCGCGCCCTGGGGCGCAAGCGTGAAAACCGAGCGACTTCAGGCTACGCCGTGACTTTCTTCCACTTTTACGATCCCGTGTTGGTCCGGGATTGCGTGTTGGGCCAACGCTAGGGCCGGGCAGGACGATGTGTCAAGCGGGCGTTACGTAAATCAAGCTTGACACTCAATGTCAGGCCGCTTCAACTAGGGAGAGACGCAAGATGACGGGATTGATGGGACATCCGCTCGCCATTCAGGACTTCCGGACCGAGGCCGACGCACTGGGCGCGGTCCACGGGCAGTCCATGCGGCAGCATCCGGCCCGGCAGGACCCAAGCCGCCAGGATGGGGAGCGGCGCCGGGCCATCCTGACCCGCACGGTCGAGCTGGACGTCATCCCGCGCCTGCTGGTCGCGCATCCCAGGCCGGCGGCGCCGGCGGGAGCGGGCCTGCTGGTGACGGCGGTGCACGTCGCCGACCTGGTCGGCCTCGTGCTGTCGCGCGGCGAGCCGGAGGCGGTGGCGTTCGTCGAGGCCATGCATGGGGAGGGCGCCGCGGCCGAGTCGCTCTACCTGGACCTGCTCGCCCCCGCGGCCCGGCGCCTGGGGGAGATGTGGGAGGACGACACCTGCGACTTCACCGAGGTCACGATCGGCCTGTGGCGGCTGCAGAACGCGATGCGGGAGCTCAGCCCGAGCTTCCTGCGCTCCGCGAACCCCCGCAGCAACGGCCCGCGGGCGCTGCTGGTGCCGCTGCCGGGGGAGGACCACACCTTCGGCCTGTCGATGGTCTATGAGTTCTTCCGCCGGGCCGGCTGGAACGCCTGGAGCGGCCCGGTCTCATCGAGCGCCGACCTGCGCGGCCTGGTGCGGCACGAGTGGGTCGAGGTGATCGGCTTCTCGCTCGCCTGCGACGAGAAGCTGGACGCCGTGCGGGCCGAGATCCGCTCGGTGCGCCGCGCGTCCATGAACCCCGGCCTGGGCGTCCTAGTGGGCGGTCCCGGCTTCACCGCCAACCCGTTGCTTGCGGCCGAAGTGGGCGCGGACGGCACGGCAACCGACGGGCGACAGGCGGTGCTGCAGGCGCAGGCGCTGGTTGACCTGGCGGCCAAGCGTCGGTAGCGGCCGGTCCCCCACGTAACGGACCTGCTGCCCCGGCGATGACGACCCGCATGCCCCATCCGGCATGTGGCAACGAGACTGGGGCTGGGGGCAGGACGGGGCGTGCACTGGGGGATCTCGGCACTCGTGAAGACTTTCGTATCGCCGCAGACGTCGCTGGGGGATCTCGACGCCGGTTCGGCCGCGTCGCTGATCGCGGCGTCGTCCGACGTGACCCTGATCGTCGATGCCCACGGCACGATCCGCGACACGGCGTTCCAGAGCGCGGAACTGCTGGACGAGCTGGCCGAGAGCGGCCAGTGGGTCGGCCGCGCCATGGCGGACACCGTCGCGCCGGACAGCCGCCCGAAGGTCGCGGCCCTGCTGCGGGAGGCGGCGACGGCGGCCGAGCCGAAGTGGCGCCACATCAACCACGTCACCCCCGAGGGCCGGTCCGTGCCGGTCTCGTACTGCGCCGTGCGGATCGGCGCGGAGGGCCGCGTCGTGGCGTTCGGCCGCGACCTGCGCGTCATGTCCGCCCTGCAGCAGCGCCTGATGAACGCGCAGCAGTCGATGGAGCGGGACTATTCCAAGCTGCGCGACGTGGAGATGCGCTACCGCCTGCTGTTCCAGTTGTCGTCGGAGGCCGTGCTGATCCTCGATCCCGTGAAGGGGCGCGTGCTGGAAGCGAACGCGGCGGCGCAGGGCCTGTTCGGCGCCGGGTCCGACGACGTGGTCGGGCGCGCGATGGCCGACCTCTTCGATCCCGACAGCCTGGCCGTGCTGCAAGGCCACCTCGCGGCCATCCGCGCCGGCGCGCGGCCAGAGGACACGCCGGCCCGGCTGGCGCACGGCGACCAGCCTGTGTCGGTCAAGGTGTCGCTGTTCCGGCAGGAGAACGCGGCGCTGTTCCTGATGCGGATCTCCCCCAAGGCCTCCGCCGTGCCGGCGCTGCCGGACGTGAAGTCCAAGCTGCTGCGCGCCGTGGAGAGCGCGCCGGACGGCTTCGTGGTGACGGACCACCACGGCGCGATCATCACCGCCAACGCCGCGTTCCTCGACATGGCGCAGGTGCTGGACGAGCACCAGGCGCAGGGCGAGCAGCTCGACCGCTGGGTGGGCGCGAGCGGCGTGGACCTCGACGTGCTGACGGCGAACCTGCGCGACCGCGGCTCCGTGCGCTTCTTCACCACGACGATGCGCGGGGACGCGGGGACGGTGGCGCAGGTCGAGATCTCCGCGGTGTCGATCCGCAACGGCGGGCACCCGTCCTACGGCTACGCGATCCGCAACGTCGGGCCGCGGCTGCACACCGACACGCGCGCCGCCCGGCAGTTGCCGCGCTCCGTCGAGCAACTGACCGAGCTGATCGGCCGTGTGTCCCTCAAGGAGCTGGTGCGGGAGGCGACGGAGGTGATCGAGCGGCTGTCCATCGAGGCGGCGCTGGAGCTGACCAACGACAACCGGGCGTCCGCCGCCGAGATGCTGGGCCTGAGCCGGCAGAGCCTCTACGTGAAGCTGCGCCGCTACGGCCTCGGCGACCTCGCCGCCGTGGAGCCGAGCTGATGGGCGCCCTCGCCGTCGCCTCCCGGCC
>CAXTTB010000125.1:0-8359 GCA_964246905.1 uncultured Acetobacteraceae bacterium
CCATAAATCCCGAGGAGGTTTCCATGGCTGAAATGCTTTTGGTCGAGACGCACGGCCGCGTCGGCCTGATCCGCCTGAACCGTCCGCAGGCGCTGAACGCGCTGTGCGACCAGTTGATGGAGGAGCTGGGGTCCCAGCTCCTGGCCTTCGACGCGGACCCGGCGGTCGGCGCCATCGTGCTGACCGGGTCGGACAAGGCGTTCGCCGCCGGGGCGGACATCAAGGAGATGAAGGACCGCGGCTACCCCGACGTGTTCCTGCATGACTTCATCGGCGCGCGGTGGGAGACGGTGCTGCGGGTGCGGAAGCCGGTGATCGCCGCGGTGAACGGCTTCGCCCTGGGCGGCGGCTGCGAGCTGGCGATGATGTGCGACTTCATCCTGGCCGGCGACGGCGCGCGGTTCGGGCAGCCGGAGATCAACCTCGGCGTCATCCCCGGCGCCGGCGGCACGCAGCGGCTGACCCGGGCGGTCGGCAAGTCCAAGGCGATGGAGATGTGCCTCACCGCCCGCATGATGGACGCGGCGGAGGCCGAGCGGTGCAGCCTGGTGAGCCGCGTGGTGCCGGCGGCGGAGCTGGTGGCGGAGGCGCTCAAGGCCGCGGAGAAGATCGCCGCGCTGTCGCCGGTGGCGGTGGCGATGGCCAAGCGCGCGGTCAATGCAGCGTTCGAGACGACGCTCACGGAGGGCGTGCGGGCGGAGCGCGCGCTGTTCCTGTCGCTGTTCGGCACGCCGGACCAGCGGGAAGGCATGGCGGCGTTCGCCGAGAAGCGCAAGCCGGCGTTCTCCGCCCAAAGCTGATGCAAGGGGGGCGCCGGCGCGGTACGCCGCCGGCCTCACGGAACGGCCGTGCTTGACTTGGCCGCCCCGCCTCCATAGAACCGTGCGCTTCCGGCGCGCTCAGCGCCTCCGCATCGCATTGCTTGAGAAGTTCCATGGCCAACACCGCATCGGCGCGCAAGCGCATCCGTCAGACCGTCAAGCGCACCGTGCGCAACCAGGCGCGCAAGAGCCGGATGCGAACCTTCGTGAAGAAGGTCGAAGTGGCCTGCGCGGCAGGCGACAAGGCCGCCGCAGCGGAGGCGCTGCGGCTCGCGCAGCCGGAGATGCAGCGCGCGGCCGGCAAGGGCGTCATCCACGCGAACACCGTGTCGCGCAAGATCTCGCGTCTTGCCGCCCGGGTGAAGGCGCTCGCCCCCGCCTGAAACCGGCGGACGGACGGCGCCGCATCGTCGCTTAATTTGTCTTTCTCTGAGAAAGCGGGCATTTCTTGTGTCCGCTTTCTGCGTTTTATGCGGTTCGTCTTCTTCTATTAGAATTTGTATTGCGTTCAGTAACACTCTGATTTAGGGGTGAAGTGCGGTTGCCGTGACGTGACTGCCCACTTGCTTCGACAATGCCCTTTGGCATCCGTTGCGGCAGCCGGCGCGTTCCCATCTTCGTGGCGGCTTCGCGCCGTTGAACCCAGGCAGGTATCGATGGACTCCAACCCGGGCGATACGAACCTCAAGCCCGGCGCCCTGGATGGCCTGCCGCTCCCGCCTGTCCGCCCGGCCCCCGCTCACTCGGCCATCGACCGCGCCTCGCCGTTCGACACGGCGGAGCAGCTTGGCGAGCAATGGGCACGGGTCCGCAGCCGCCTGCAGCAGGACGTGGGCGACGTCGAGTACCGCACCTGGCTGCGACAGATGAGCCTGGGCAACGTCGATGGCGACGAGGTGACGGTGCACCTGCCCAGCCGCTTCCTGCGGGACTGGGTGCGCGGCCACTACGCCGACAAGCTGAACGCGCTGTGGCAGTCGGAGAACAAGCGCATCCGCCGGGTGGACATCCGCGTGGGCGGGACCGGCGTCCTGGCCGAACCTTCCGGCGATGCGCTCACGCCCGACCTGCCGGCGTTGGACGAAGCGGACGATCCCCGTTCCGACCCGGGGCGCCCGGAGATGACGGTCCCCCTCGACACGCGGTTCGAGTTCGACAGCTTCGTGGTCGGCAAGCCCAACGAGTTCGCCTATGCCTGCGCGCGGCGCGTGGCGGAGCGTCCGTCCAGCCCGGGGTTCAACCCGCTGTTCCTGTATGGCGGCGTCGGCCTCGGCAAGACGCATTTGATGCACGCCATCGGGATCGAGCTGTCCCGCCGCGACGCCGCGCCGATCCAGGTCGCCTACATGTCGGCCGAGAAGTTCATGTACCGCTTCATCGCCGCCATCCGCAACCAATCGACCATGGAGTTCAAGGAGCAGCTCCGCAGCGTCGATGTGCTGATGGTCGATGACCTGCAGTTCCTGATCGGCAAGGACAACACGCAGGAGGAGTTCTTCCACACCTTCAACGCCCTGGTGGATGCCGGCAAGCAGATCGTGGTGTCCGCCGACAAGTCGCCCTCGGACCTGTCGGGGCTGGAGGACCGGCTCCGCACCCGGCTTGGCTGCGGGATGGTCGCCGACCTCCATGCGACGACGTTCGAGCTGCGCATCTCCATCCTGGAGGCTAAGGCGCTGCGGGCGCAGGCGCAGGTGCCGCCCAAGGTGCTGGAGTTCCTGGCCCACAAGATCACCAGCAACGTGCGCGAGCTGGAGGGCAGCCTGAACCGCCTGATCGCCCACGCCAACCTGTTCGGCCGCCCGATCACGCTGGAAAGCACCCAGGAGGTGCTGCACGACATCCTGAAGGCGCATGACCGCCGGGTCACCATTGAGGAGATCCAGAAGCGCGTGGCCGAGCACTGGAACATCCGCCTGACCGACATGAGCAGCGCCCGCCGGGCGCGTGCGGTGGCGCGGCCCCGGCAGGTCGCGATGTATCTGGCCAAGCAGCTCACCAACCGCTCGCTGCCGGAGATCGGGCGCAAGTTCGGCAACCGCGACCACACCACCGTCATGCACGCGGTGAGCCGGATCGCCGAGCTGATCGAGCAGGACTCCGACTTCGGCGAGCGGGTGGAGTTGCTGCGCCGGATGCTGGAGAGCTGACAGCGCCAAGGGCTTCGCCCCTGGACCCCACTGGGGCCGGAGGCCCCAGGCCCCGGTTCCTTGCGCGGTATTCCGGGGATGAACGGCTGTTCTCAAGTCGAGATTTGGGGCCTCCGGCCCCAGCGGGTCCAGGGCAGCGCCCTGGCCTTTCCGTCAATGCGAAGCGTCTGCCCGAGGCCCGACATGCGGCCCGGCCTTGTCCAACCCGCCGTTGCGGGCCGCATCGTCCAGCGAGCGGAAGAAGGTGTAGGACAGCGTGATCGTCCTCACGTCGCGCGTGTCGGGATCGTCGGCGATGGCCGGGTCCACCCAGAAGCTGAGCGGGAACTGCATCTCCTGGCCCGGCGTCAGCGTCTGCTCGTCGAAACAGAAGCAGGCGGTCTTGTGGAAGTACCGACCCACCTTCTCCGGCGTCACGTTGTAGGTCGCGACGCCCGTCACCGTCTGCGGCGACTGGTTCCGGCCGACGTAGTAGGCTAGCCGGTCCTCCCCGAGTTTCACCGTGACCGAAGACTCGCCGGGGGCGAAGCGCCAGGGCAGGTTCGGGCTGGTGGTCGCGTTGAAGTGGACGCTGATGGTGCGCTCCGTCGCACCAGGGCCGGCGGCGCCGCGCAACTGCGGCGTGCCGGCGTAGCCCGTCGCTTCGCAGAACATGCGGTAGAGCGGCACCGCGGCGAAGGACAGCCCGGCCATGCCGCCGATCAGCACGAGGAGGAGGCCTGCGATCAGGCCGTTGCTTCTGGTCTTCATAAGGGGGATGTCGGCACGCCCGGCCCGGCGGCAAGCCGGGTCAGGAGACTTTGAACCGCACCATGGAGATGGCGTAGAACAGCGCCGCCACCGCGATCAGCACCACCAGTAGCGCGATGTTCTTGCCCCGCTGCCGCCGGCGCAGTTCCACGGCTTCGGCCGGCGACAGCGGCGGCGGGAACTCATCCAAGATGCGGGACCGGCAGGACGTGATCGAGCGCCAGCATGGTGAACAGGGCGAACAGGTAGATCAGCGACACGCGGAACGCCCAGCGCGCCGGCGCGTCGCGCGTCAGGCTGACGCCCGCCGCATCCTGCCGGTCCCAGAGCACGCGCAGCGACGCGATGGCGAACCACGCGCCGAGGCCCACGGCGGACACCCCGTAAACCGGCCCGGCATAGCCCAGCACCCACGGCAGCAGGGACACCAGGACCAACGCCGCGGTGTAGTACACCACCTGCAGCCGCGTCGTCCGCGCCCCGGCGATGACCGGGAGCATCGGCACCCCGGCGCGCTCGTAGTCCTCGGACGCATACAGCGACAGCGCCCAGAAATGCGGCGGCGTCCAGAAGAACACGATGGCGAACATCAGCAATGGCATGACATCCACCGTGCCTGTCACCGCGGCCCAGCCGATCACCGGCGGAAACGCCCCGGCGGCGCCGCCAATGACGATGTTCTGCGGCGTGCGGCGCTTCAGCCAGACCGTGTAGATGAACACGTAGAACAGGATCGACAGCGCCAGCAGCGCCGCCGCTACGGCGTTGGTCGCCAGCCCCATGACGATCACCGAGGCGATGCCGAGCGTCACGCCGAAGCCGAGGGCCTCCCCGGCCCTGATCCGGCCAGAGGGGATCGGACGCTTCGCGGTCCGGCGCATCACGGCATCGATGTCCCGGTCATACCACATGTTGATCGTGCCGGCCGCGCCCGCGCCCACCGCGATACAGAGCACCGCCGCCAAGGCCAGCACCGGATGCAGCGGCCCGGGCGCCAGCAGCAGGCCCACGAACCCGGTGAACACCACCAGGGTGATCACCCGCGGCTTGAGCATGGCGAACCAGTCGCGCGCCTCCGCCGGCAACTCGAAAGAAGAAAGGGGAGCCGAAGCTCCCCCCAATTCGGTCACGGGATTGGTCATCAACGGACCCGCGGCAGTTCGGTGAAGGTGTGGAACGGCGGCGGCGAGGTGACGGTCCATTCCAGCGTCGTGGCACCCTCCCCCCAGTAGTTGTCCGCCACCCGCACCTTGGAAGTGAACGTGCGGTAGATGACGTAGAGGAAGATCACCACCGAGAACGCCGAGATGTAGGACCCGATGGACGCGACGTAGTTCCACCCGGCAAAAGCGTCGGGATAGTCAGGATACCGGCGCGGCATCCCCGCCAGCCCGAGGAAGTGCATCGGGAAGAAGGTCAGGTTCACGCCGATGAACGTGACCCAGAAATGCACCTTGCCCCAGAACTCCGGATACTGGTGGCCCGACATCTTGCCGATCCAGTAGTAGAACCCGGCGAAGATCGAGAACACGGCGCCGAGGCTCAGCACGTAATGGAAGTGCGCCACGACGTAGTAGGTGTTGTGCAGGATCTGGTCGATGGAGGAGTTGGACAGCACGATCCCCGTGACGCCGCCCAGGGTGAACAGGAAGATGAAGCCGATGGCGAACAGCATCGGCGTCTTGAGCTCGATGGACCCGCCCCACATGGTCGCGATCCAGGAGAAGATCTTGATGCCCGTCGGCACGGCGATGATCATGGTCGCGGCGACGAAGTAGGCCCGGGTATCGACAGAGATGCCGGACACGAACATGTGGTGTGCCCACACGACGAAGCCGACGACGCCGATCGCGATCATCGCGTAGGCCATGCCGAGGTAGCCGAAGATCGGCTTCTTCGAGAAGGTCGAGATGACGTGGCTGACCATGCCGAAGCCCGGCAGGATCATGATGTAAACCTCGGGGTGGCCGAAGAACCAGAACAGGTGCTGGAACAGCACCGGGTCGCCGCCGCCCTGCGGGTCGAAGAACGCCGTGCCGAAGTTGCGGTCGGTGATCAGCATGGTGATCGCGCCGGCCAGCACCGGGAGCGACAGCAGCAGCAGGAACGCCGTCACCAGCATGGACCACACGAACAGCGGCATCTTGTGCAGCGTCATGCCCGGCGCGCGCATGTTGAAGATCGTCGTGATGAAGTTGATCGCGCCCAGGAGCGACGACACGCCCGCCAGGTGCAAGGCGAACAGCGTGTAGTCCATGGCCGGCCCGGACTGGTACGTGCCGTTGGACAGCGGCGGGTACAGAGTCCAGCCCGACCCGGCGCCGTCCCCGCTGTGCAGGCCCATCATGATGAGCAGGAACGCCGGCACCAGCAGCCAGAAGCTGATGTTGTTCAGACGGGGGAACGCCATGTCCGGCGCGCCGATCATGATGGGCACGAACCAGTTGCCGAAGCCGCCGATCATCGCCGGCATCACCATGAAGAAGATCATGATGAGGCCATGCGCCGTCACCGTCGCGTTCCAGGCCTGGCCGGAGGCGAAATATTGCAGGCCGGGGCTTTGCAGCTCCATCCGCATGTGGACGGACAGCGCCACGCCCACGATCCCCGCGAAGATCGCGAAGATCAGATAGAGCGTGCCGATATCCTTGTGGTTGGTGCTGAACAACCAGCGGTTCACGAAGTTCGGGGCATGCCCGTGATCGTGGCCGTGGTCTTGATCGTGGGTCGTCACCGACATGTCTCTACTCCCTCGCGTCAACCGATGTGGGTCAGCGCCGTGTATTCTCAACCGCCGCCACGCGCTGCCCACCCTCGCCGCTCGCGGCTTCCGGGGCAGGCGCGCCGTTGGCGGCGAACTTCGTCTTGGCAGCCGCGATCCAGGTGGCGAAGTCCTTGTCCGTCATCGCCTCCACCGCAATCGGCATCGCGCTGTGGTTGGTGCCGCAGATCTGGTTGCACTCGCCGTAGTACACGCCGGGCTGATCGACCTTGACCCACGTCTCGATGGTGCGCCCGGGGATGGCGTAACGCTGCACGCCGAGCGACGGGATGAAGAAGCTGTGGATCACGTCCGCGCTGGTGGCCAGGATGCGGATGTTCTTGCCGGCGGGCACCACCACGCGGTTGTCCACCTCCAACTGGCGGAGCTGGCCGGGCTTGAGGTCATCGGCCGGGATCATGTAGCTGTCGAACTTCACGTCGCCATGGTCGGGGTAGTCGTACTCCCAGTACCATTGGTGGCCGACGACCTTGATGGTCATGTCCGCCGCCTCCGTCCGGTCCTCGAAGTAGATCATCCGGAAGGACGGGATGGCGATGACCACGAGGATCAGCACCGGCAGCACCGTCCAGGCGACCTCCAAAGCGGTGTGGTGGCTGACCCGGCTCGCCTTCGGGTTGACCGAGGCGCGGAAGCGCCAGACGCAGTAGCCGAGCAGCGCCGCCACGAAGATGGTCACGGCCGCCATCAGCCAGATCACCATGGCGTGGAGGCCCTCGATCCCTTGCTGGACCGGGCTGTGCGGCGCCTGGAAGCTGAGCTGCCAGTTGCGGGGCGCCTGCGCCCAGGCCGGCCCAGAAAAGGCCATCAGCGAAACGGTGAATACTGCGGCGCGGAGCCGCGGGAAAGCCTGCATCGTCCGTTTACCCCACCTGCATCATGCCCGGACCAAGACCGGGGCATCCGGACGGCGTATCGGACAGATCACATCAGATCAAGCCGCAGCCCGGCCCGCCTTAGTTGGGCAGCTTCACCAATGTGAAAAGGCCCAGCGGCGGCACGGAGGCGAATTGCGCGCGGGCCTGGTCGGCCTGCAGCAGCAGCGCGTCGCGCGAGAAGTCGGGATGCCAGCCGAGCTTGCGCGACGCCGGCGCCAGCGCCCGCTCCACCCACCAGCGCGGGCCGCGCTCCGCGGCGAAATGGTTGACGAACAGCAGGTGCCCGCCCGGACGCACCACCCGGCGCATCTCGGCGAGCAGCAGCCGCGGGTTCGGCACGACGGAGGCCACGAACATCGCCACCGCGATGTCGAACGACCCGGCGTCGAAGCCAGTCGCCTCCGCATCGACCTCCACCAACGCCTCGACGTTCGTGAGGCCCGAGGACTTCACCCGGGACCGCGCGAAGGCCAGCATCTCCGCCGACAGGTCGATCCCGGTGATCCGCTTGGCGCCGGAGTAGTGCGGCAGGGCGAGGCCGGTGCCGACGCCGACCTCCAGCACGTGCATCCCCGGCAGCGCGTTCACCGCCTCCACCGCGCGGCGGCGCCCGAAGGCCGAGACGCCCCCGAACACGGTGTCGTACACCCCGGCCCACCGCCGATAGGCGGCGCGGACGGAATCGGCGTCGAGGGCGGTGTGGCGCTCCCGCGGAAGGGCAGTCTCGAATGGCGGCATGATGTCTCCGCGTAAACCCCTAAACCGCGGCACCGCCGGGATCAAGGGCGCGGACGGAACATCTGCATACCAAACGCTGTGGCCGGATGGCGCTTAAGCCGCGTCCTCGCGCCGGTCGCGCACCTTCACGTAGGCCAGCGCCGCGTGCTGGGCGCAGTACGGCTTCCCCGCCATCGCGCCGTCGTCGCAGAAGCGGAAGCTCCTGGTGCCGGGGTCGCCGATGGGCCAGCAGCAGGTGGA
>CAXTTB010000125.1:8369-8602 GCA_964246905.1 uncultured Acetobacteraceae bacterium
GGGGCCCCCCCGGCCCCGCGCGGGGGGCGGGGGGCCCCGCGGGCCCCCCCGCCGGGGCCCCCCCGCGCGCGGCCCCGCGGCAGCGGCACGGCGCGGAGCTGCACCGGCGCCTGCGGCGAGGGGATGTGCGGCCGCGGTGGCAGAGCGATGGCCGGGGGCGCCGCGGCGGGCGGGACGGACGCGGCGACGGGCGGCAGGTTCGGCGCCGGCAAGGTGGGGCCTGTGGCGCGCCG
>CAXTTB010000126.1:0-658 GCA_964246905.1 uncultured Acetobacteraceae bacterium
CGCCTGGCGACCTCGCGGAGGCCATCGAGCACACGGCGTGGGGACCGGCGCTGCGGGTCCACCCACCCGGCGAGGTCGAGGGCGCGCCGATGCGCTGGCGCCGGCCTGCGGCACCCTTGGGGTCGGCGGAGGCGTCCTGGACGGCGTGACGGCGCGTCCTGCTGGGTTAGTTCACCGCCGGGCGCAGACTTCCCTTGGCATACAGCTCGCTCATCCGCTCCAGCGGCACCGGCTTGATGCGGCCCGCGTGCCCGGCGCAGCCGAAGGCCTCGAACCGTTCGCGGCACAGCGCCCGCGTCGCGGTGACGGCGGCGGCGAAGAACTTGCGCGGGTCGAACTCGTCGGGCTTCTCGGCCATCAGCCGGCGCATCGCCCCGGTCATCACCAGGCGCACGTCGGTGTCGATGTTCACCTTGCGGACCCCATGGCGGATGCCCTCCTGGATCTCCGCCACCGGCACGCCATAGGTCTCCTTGATGCGCCCGCCATGCTCGCGGATCACGTCCAGCCACTCCTGCGGCACGGAGGAGGAGCCGTGCATCACGAGATGCGTGTCCGGGATGCGGGCGTGGATCTCCCGGATGCGCCCGATGGCCAGGATGTCGCCAGTCGGCTTGCGCGAGAACTTGTAGGCGCCGTGGCTGGTGCCGATGGCGAT
>CAXTTB010000126.1:668-7527 GCA_964246905.1 uncultured Acetobacteraceae bacterium
GCTCCGGGTCGGTCAGCAACTGGTCGTGCGACATCTTCCCTTCGGCGCCGGAGCCGTCCTCCTCGCCCGCCTCGCCCGTTTCGAGCGACCCGAGCACGCCCAGCTCGCCCTCCACGGACACGCCCACCGCGTGCGCCATCTCCACCACGCGCTGCGTCGCCTGCACGTTGTAGGCGTAGTCGGCGGGCGTCTTCATGTCCTCCAGCAGCGAGCCGTCCATCATCACGCTGGTGAAGCCGGAGCGGATGGAGCGCTGGCACACCGCCGGGCTGCCGCCGTGGTCCTGGTGCATGACGACCGGGATGTGCGGCCAGGTCTCGACCGCGGCCTCGACCAGGTGGCGCAGGAACGGCTCGCCCGCGTATTTCCGGGCGCCGGCGGAGCCTTGCAGGATCACCGGGCTGTCGCACTCGTGCGCGGCGCCCATGATGGCCTGCACCTGCTCCATGTTGTTCACGTTGAACGCGGGGATGCCGTAGCCGTGCTCCGCCGCGTGGTCCAGCAACTGCCGCATCGAGACCAATGGCACGCTTGTTCTCCCTGTTTCCTTGATTTTATTGCCGCTTTTTTGCAGCCCATGAACCCGTAGGGCGCATAAGCGAAGCGCCATGCGCCGAAGCCGACGCGCCGCGTGACGGCGGAAGGCGCTGACGCTTTTCCGCCCTACAAGAGTCACAGCCGCCAGAATGGCCGAAGCGGGCGCTTGGCATCACAGCCGCTTTTTGCGGTCCATGAGCTGCAGGATCATCGGCGTGAAGATGAGCTGCATCGCCAGCGGCATCTTGCCGCCGGGGCAGACGATGGTGTTGGCGCGGGACATGAAGCTGTCGTGCAGCATCGACAACAGGTACGGCATGTCGATGCCCTTCGGGTTGCGGAAGCGGATCACCAACATGCTCTCGTCGGCGTTCGGCACGTCGCGGGCGATGAACGGGTTCGACGTATCGACCGTCGGCACGCGCTGGAAGTTCACGTGGGTTTCCGAGAACTGCGGGCAGATGTAGTTCACGTAGTCCGGCATCCGGCGCAGGATGGTATCGACCACCGCCTCGTGCGAGTAGCCGCGCGCCTTCTTGTCGCGGTGCAGCTTCTGTATCCACTCGACGTTGATGATCGGCACCACGCCGATCAGCAGGTCCGCGTGGCGCGCGATGTTGACCTCGGGCGTCACGACGCCGCCGTGCAGCCCCTCGTAGAACAGCAGGTCGGTGCCGGCGGGCAGGTCCTCCCACGGCGTGAAGGTGCCCGGCGCCTGGCCGAACGGCGCCGCCTCCTCGTCGTTGTGCAGGTACTTGCGCGCCCGGCCGGAGCCGGTCTCGCCGTAGGAGCGGAACAGGCTCTCCAGCTCGGCGAACAGGTTGGCCTCCGGGCCGAAATGGCTGAGGTTCTGGCCCTTGGCCACTGCGTCCGCCAGCAGGTCCCGCATCGCCAGGCGGTCGTAGCGGTGGAAGGAATCGCCCTCGATGATGGCCGCCTTCACGCCCTCGCGCCGGAAGATCTGCTCGAAGGTGGTGGTGACGGTCGTGGTGCCGGCGCCGGAGGACCCCGTGATGGCGACGACCGGATGCTTCTGCGACATGGGTGCGCTCCGTCAGGCGGTGCGGAACAGGCTGCGGGCGTTGAACAGCGGCGTCCTGAACGGCTGGTCCTCGCCCGCGTCGTACTCGGCGTGGTAGCGCACCAGCCGCTCGACCTCATCGCGGGAGCCGAGGATCACCGGCACGCGCTGGTGGATCGCCTCGGGCGGCACCTCCAGGATGCGTTTGCGCCCGGTCGATGCGGCGCCGCCGGCTTGCTCGACGATCATCGCCATCGGGTTCGCCTCGTACATCAAACGGAGCCGCCCCGGCTTGCTTGGGTCCTTCGTGTCGCGCGGGTACATGAACAGCCCGCCGCGCATCAGGATGCGGTGAACCTCCGCCACCATGGAGGCGATCCAGCGCATGTTGAAATCGACGCCGCGCACGCCGGCGGCGCCCTCCACGCACTCATCGACGTAGCGGCGCACCGGCGGCTCCCAGAACCGCTCGTTCGACACGTTGACCGCGAACTCGTGGCTGTCCGGCGGGATGGCCATGCCGGGGTGGGTCAGGGTAAAGGCGCCGATCTCCGGGTCCAGCGTGAAGCCGTGCACGCCCTGGCCCAGCGTCAGCACCAGCATCGCCGTCGGCCCGTAGATCGCGTAGCCCGCCGCGACCTGCGCCGTGCCGGGCTGCAGGAAGTGCTCCAGCGTCGGCGCGGTCACGTCCGCCGGGCAGCGCAGCACGGAGAAGATGGTGCCGACCGGCATGTTCACGTCGATGTTGGAGGAGCCGTCCAGGGGATCGAACACCAGCAAATAGCGCCCGCGCGGATAGGGCGCCGGGATCTCGTACGGCTGCTCCATCTCCTCCGACACCATGCCGGCGAGCTGCCCGCCCCATTCGCAGGTGCCGATCATGATGTTGTTGGCGATGACGTCGAGCGGCTTCTGCTGCTCGCCCTGCACGTTGACCGCCGTTGCCACGGACGGCGGGTCGCTGACAGGGGCAATGCTGCCGCGGGAGGCTGCGACTGCGATCAGCTTGCACGCCGTCTGGATGTCGTTCAGCAGCGAGGTCAGCTCCGGCTCCGGCGACCCGGCCCGGCGCTGGTCCTCGATGATGAACTTCGACAGCGTGGTGCGGCGGTACGGCATCGCTTGCTCCCTTGAGCGCAGTCTTCCAGCCTTCTGGCCGGTCCTTTTTATTGAGTGAAGACCCGGCTGACCCGGATGTCCTCCGCCGTGATCGTCTCGAGCGCCGCCCGGTCCAGCAGCTCGCCCCGCCCGGCGAACAGCCGGTTGGCCTGGCGCAGCCGCGCCCGGTCGATGCCGTTGCGGATGGACCGCGCGTTGGAGAAGCGCGGCTGCTGCATCCGCAGCGTGATGTACTCCCGCATCACCGCCTGCCCGGCCTCGTCGAAGCGGTAGTGCATCGTGGTCGCCATCATCTCCGCGATGCGGAACAGCTCGTCGGCGGAGTAGTCGGGGAAGTCGATGTGGTGGGCGATGCGCGACGCCATGCCGGGGTTGCTGCGGAAGAAGGTGTCCATGCGGTCCTTGTAGCCCGCGAGGATCACCACGAGGTCGTCGCGGTGGTCCTCCATGACCTGCAGCAGGATCTCGATGGCCTCCTGGCCGTAGTCGCGCTCGTTCTCCGGGCGGTACAGGTAGTACGCCTCGTCGATGAACAGCACGCCGCCCATCGCCTTCTTCAGGATCTCCTTGGTCTTGGGCGCGGTGTGGCCGATGTACTGGCCCACCAGGTCGTCGCGCGACACCGTGACCACGTGGTTGCGCCGGATGTATTTGAGGCGGTGCAGCACGTCCGCCATGCGCCGGGCCACGGTGGTCTTGCCGGTGCCGGGGTTGCCGGTGAAGCTCATGTGCAGCGACGGCGCCTCCGCCTGGATGCCCAGGCCGCGCCGGGCGCTCTCCACCAGCAGCAGCGCCGCGATCTCGCGGATGCGCGTCTTGACCGGCAGCAGGCCCACCAGGTCGGCTTCCAACTGGTCGATGGTCTCGCCGATGTTGCTCTCGGCATAGAGCTTGCCCAGATCGACCCGGCCTTCATCCATGTCCAACGCCGCGCTCATGCCGCCTGCTCCCTTTGGCCCGCATACGACAGCTCGCGCCGCAGCGCGCCCATCACGCCGTGGTAGCCGCCGTCCGCGTCCGGCGCCCCGAAGATCGCCGACCCGGCGACGAAGGTGTCCGCGCCGGCCTCCGCGATGGCCCGGATGTTCGACACCTTCACGCCGCCATCGACCTCCAGCAGGATCGGCTGGCCGCCGGACGCCTGGTGCGCGTCGATCCGGCTACGCACCGCGGCGATCTTCGCCAGGGAATGCGGGATGAAGCCCTGCCCCCCGAAGCCCGGGTTGACGCCCATGACGAGGATCAGGTCCAGCCGGTCCATCACGTGGTCCAGGTGCTCGAGCGGCGTCGCCGGGTTGAGCGAGAGGCCCGCCCGGCAGCCGTGCTCGCGGATCAGCGACAGGGTGCGGTCCACATGCTGCGACGCTTCCGGATGGAACGTGATGATGGCCGCGCCCGCCTTCGCGAACATCAGGGCCAAGTCGTCCACCGGCGTCGTCATCAGGTGCACGTCGATGGGCAGGGACGTGTGCGGGCGGATGGCCTCGCACACCATCGGACCTATGGTGAGGTTCGGCACGTAGTGGTTGTCCATCACGTCGAAGTGCACCATGTCGGCCCCGGCCGCCTCCAGCCGCCCGACCTCCTCGCCCAGGCGGGCGAAGTCGGCCGAGAGGATGCTGGGCGCGATCCGGCAGGCGGTCACGGCGCTGCCGCCGGGCGGTAGCGTTCGCCCGAGGGACGGCTGGTCGCGTAGCTGCGGAGCGTATAGCGGACCGTGCGGCCCGGCCCTTCCGAGCGCACCAGCTCGAAGCCCGGCTCCGCCGCGGGACGCTGCACCATGAAGGACATGCGGATCGTCTCGAAGCCCTTGTTGCTGTCGAAGGCGAGCACCTTGATGTAGTCGTCCGGGAACTCCTTGCGGCAGGCGTTCAGTTCCAGCATGACGCCCGCCGGGTCGCGCAGGTCGAACATCGGCGTGCCCCACATGGACCAGTAGGTGTTGCGCGGGTGCGGGTCGTCCGTGTGCTCGACGGCGATGGACCAGCCCTTGTTCAGGCCATACTCGATCTGCAGCTTGATCTCCTCGTCGTTCAGGTCCGGCAGGAAGGAGAACTGGCCTTGGGTGATCTTCATGGGGGTTCTCCCGTTCAGGACGCGGTGGGGGTGGGGAGGACATCGACCGAGTCGGTCGAGGCGTAGTTGAAGCTCACGTCCTTCCAGGTATCGAGCGCGGCCCGCAGCGGCTGGCACCAGCGCGCGGCGGCGGTCAGGATCTCCGGCCCCTCGTTCCAGATGTCGCGGCCCTCGTTGCGCGCCTTGACCATGCACTCCAAGGCCACCCGGTTGGCGACCGCGCCGGCCTGGATGCCCATGGGATGCCCGATGGTGCCGCCGCCGAACTGCAGCACCACGTCGTCCTGCAGGTAGTGCAGCAACTGGTGCATCTGCCCGGCATGGATGCCGCCGGACGCCACCGGCATCATCTTCTTCAGGCTGGCCCAGGGCTGGTCGAAGAAGATGCCGTGCTGCATGTCCTTCGGCACGTGGATCTCGCGGCAGGTGTCGTAAACCCCGCGGATGACGTTCGGGTCGCCTTCCAGCTTGCCGACCACGGTGCCGGCGTGGATGTGATCGACGCCCGCCATCCGCATCCACTTGGCGATCACCCGGAAGGAGATGCCGTGGTTCCTCTGCCGGGTGTAGGTCCCATGCCCGGCGCGGTGCAGGTGCAGGATCATGTCGTTCTTGCGCGCCCACTTCGCCATCGACTGGATGGCGGTATAGCCGACCACCAGGTCGATCATGATGATGACGCTGCCGAGGTCGCGGGCGAACTCGGCCCGCTCGTACATGTCCTCCATGGTGGCGGCGGTGACGTTGAGGTAGGTGCCCTTGACCTCGCCGGTCTCCGCCTCCGCCTTGCTCACGCCCTCCATGCAGTACAGGTAGCGGTCGCGCCAGTGCATGAACGGCTGCGAGTTGATGTTCTCGTCGTCCTTGGTGAAGTCGAGGCCGCCCTTCAGCGCCTCGTACACGACGCGCCCGTAGTTGCGTCCGGACAGGCCGAGCTTCGGCTTCATCGTGGCCCCCAGGATCGGACGGCCGTAGAGGTTCATCCGCTCCCGCTCCGCCACGATCCCCGTGGCCGGCCCCTGGAACGTCTTGAGGTAGTGCGGGGAGATCCGCATGTCCTCCAGCCGCAGCGCCTTGAGCGGCTTGAAGCCGAACACGTTGCCGATGATGGACGCGGTGAGGTTGGCGATGGAGCCTTCCTCGAACAAATCGAGGTCGTAGGCGATGTAGGCGAAGTACTGGTCGGGGGAGCCGGGCACCGGGTCCACGCGGTACGCCTTGGCCCGGTAGTACTCGCTGTCGGTCAGGCGGTCGGTCCACACCACCGTCCAGGTGGCGGTGGAGCTTTCCCCGGCGACCGCGGCGGCCGCCTCTATGGGATCGACGCCGTCCTGCGGCGTGATGCGGAACACGGCCAGGATGTCGGTGTCTTTCGGCTCGTACTCCGGCTCCCAGTAACCCATCTGGCGATACTTGAGCACGCCGGAGGTGTAACGCTCCTTGAGGTCGGTGATCTTCACGTCGAGTGCTTTGTTCATGTCAGCCTCCATCCCGTGTTTTTGGGCCGTATGGCCTTGGCCCAAGCGGCCCAGGGTATTCCTGTTGGCCAGACCTTTGCCGATGGACTCCGCAAGGGAAAGCAAAATAAACTGACGAAACACGTGAGGGATCGCTTGCCGCCCCATGCGCCACGTCACCATCCGCCAGCTCCAGGTGTTCGTCGAGGCGGCGGAGCGGCTGTCGCTGGCGCGCGTGGCGGAGCGGCTGCACCTCACGCCGTCCGCGGTGTCGTTCCAGATCAAGCAGATCGAGGCGCAGGCTGGCTTCGCGCTGTTCGAGCGGGTCGGGCGCAAGGTCACGCTGACCGACGCCGGGGCGATGCTGCTGGGCTACGCGCGGCTGGTGCTGCGCTCCCTGCAGGACGCGGAAGGGGCGATGACGGACCTCAAGGGGCTGACCGGCGGGCGGGTGCGGCTGGGGCTGGTGTCCACGTCCAAGTACATCGTGCCGCACATGATCGCCCGCTTCCGCGCCGCCGTGCCCGGCGTCACCGTGCAGCTTTCGGAGGGCAACCGCAGCCGGGCGCTGGCGCTGCTGACCAGCGGCGCCATCGACCTCGCGGTGATGGGCCAGCCGCCGGAGGACGCGGACGTCATCGCCGAGCGG
>CAXTTB010000126.1:7537-8600 GCA_964246905.1 uncultured Acetobacteraceae bacterium
GCGCCGCACCCCTCGGTCATCATCGCGCCCGCCGGCCACCGCTTCGCCCACGCGCCGCGCCTGCCGCCCGCGGCGCTGGCGCAGGAGCCGTTCGTGGTGCGGGAGGACGGATCGGGCACCAGGGCGATGACCGACGAGTTCTTCGCCCAGGCCGGCATCGCGCCGCCCACCGTCATGGTGTCGTCGAGCAACGAGATGATCAAGCAGGCGGTGATCGCCGGGATGGGCCTGGCGCTGATCTCCCAGCACACGGTCAGCCTGGAGCTGGCGCTCGGCCTCTTGACCGCGTTGCCGGTGGAGGGCTTCCCGCTGATGCGGTCTTGGTACATCGTGCAGCGCCGCACCCTGCCGCTGCTGCCGGTGCAGGCGCGGCTGCGCGGCTTCCTGATCGAGGTGGGGCGGGACGTGATCGAGGACATCAGCCGGGACCATGACCGCATCGCCTCGACCGGACGGCGGCCCGGCGATGCCGCTTGAGGCGCTGATCTTCGACGTGGACGGCACCCTCGCGGAAACCGAGGAGCTGCACCGGCACGCCTTCAACGCCGCCTTCGCCGCCGCCGGGCTGGGCTGGCACTGGGACGTGGAGCGGTACCGCGGCCTCCTGGACGTGACCGGCGGCAAGGAGCGCATCCGCCACGCCGCGGCGCTCCGCCAGGAGGCCATCGACGACGCCGCCATCGCCCGCCTGCACGCCGACAAGACCGCGCGCTACGTGGCCTCCGTCGCGTCCGGCGGCATCGCCCTGCGCCCCGGCGTCGCCCGCCTGCTGCGGGAGGCGCGGGCGGAGGGGCTGCGGCTCGCCATCGCCACCACCACCACGCCCGACAACGTGTCCGCGCTGCTGCGGGCGACGCTCGGCGCCGAGGCTGACAGCCTGTTCGAGTGCATCGGCGCCGGGGACATGGTGGCGGCCAAGAAGCCGGCGCCGGACATCTACCGCTTCGTGCTGGACCGGATGGGCCTGGCGCCCGGCCAGTGCGTCGCGGTCGAGGACACGCCGAATGGCCTCCGCGCCGCCCAGGGCGCCGGGGTCGCCACCGTGATCACCACGAGCCTGTAT